>NZ_JAHNZV010000069.1 GCF_022267535.1 Psychromonas antarctica | reverse complement strand
TCATTAAAAGTAACCTCTTTCGTTCTCAGTCATTGGCGTTGCAGCCCGTGTCTGTGGGGTCGCATTATAGGGATATCGATCACGTTGGCAAGTGTTTTAATTGTAATTGTGTCCATTAGATGATCAACTGAACGATTAATAAGCAAATTACAATTTACTCTGCAACTTTATCAATCTCTTTTCATTTCGGTTAAGTATTGAAAGCGAATCATGTCGCAATATATGCTTCGCTTTATCAACATTACGTGCCTTTGCGTATTCGCTTGTAGAAGATTTTATTCTACAATGACTATTATTTTTCTATTAGGGCTCCCCCTCAACTATGCCAATTAAAATTGCTATTAATGGTTACGGCCGTATCGGACGCAGTGTCGTACGTGCATTATATGAAAGTAACCGCCAGGATAAGATAAAAATCATCATTATTAATGAGCTTGCTGAACCTAATGCCATTGCCCATTTAACTCAATATGACTCGACCCATGGGCGCTTTCCATTTCCTGTCGAGTTACTTAATAACCAATTAAAAATTAACAATGATTTGATTGAGTTAGTTTCTTATAAAGATTTAACTGATTTACCATGGGCAAAATTCGATATTGATATCGTACTTGACTGCACCGGTATTTATGGCAGTCAAGCAGATGCTGACGCGCACCTTGCTGCCGGTGCAAAAAAAGTTATTTTTTCTCATCCCGCCAGTTCAGATGTGCAAGCCACTGTCGTTTATGGTGTCAACCACCAACTTTTGACGGGTGCAGAAAAATTCCTTTCAGGCGCCTCCTGCACGACCAATTGCATAGTGCCTGTAATTGATACCCTTGACACCGCATTTGACATTAAGTGTGGCACTATCACGACTATCCATTCATCGATGAATGATCAACCCGTTATTGATGCTTATCATACTGATCTGCGCCGTACCCGCGCTGCTAGTCAATCAATAATTCCCGTTGACACTAAACTAGCAGCAGGTATTGAACGCATATTACCTAAGTTTGCCAATAAATTTGAAGCAATTGCAGTGCGCGTTCCGACCATAAATGTAACCGCTATGGATTTAAGTATTACCGTCACCAAAAAAGTAACTATTGAGGATATTAACGATTGCCTGAAAAAAAGCTCGAAAACTGCATTACAAGGAATACTGGGTTATACAGAAGCGCCTTTAGTGTCCATCGATTTTAACCATGATCCGCGCTCG
The DNA here is from genome assembly GCF_022267535.1 of Psychromonas antarctica. Lineage (GTDB taxonomy): Bacteria > Pseudomonadota > Gammaproteobacteria > Enterobacterales > Psychromonadaceae > Psychromonas > Psychromonas antarctica. The sequence goes on along the minus strand of NZ_JAHNZV010000069.1, from coordinate 14,256 downwards.
TGCATTATTGATGGTACGCAAACTCGGGTTAGTGACGGCCATTTGGTTAAACTGTTAGTGTGGTGTGACAACGAATGGGGTTTTGCTAACCGTTTATTGGATACTAGCTTATATATCTCCAGCTTAGTGAAAACGAAAAAGGCAGACGCCCATAAAACGCTCACCTCTTGCATTGCATAACACGGTTAGTAAAATTTAATCTTGTTTATAATATCCTCTCAGATGATTGAGCGGATCCCTTGTCGCTACATTAGAGCTAAAATGGCCTCTTAAAAAGAAATTTAAGGCATTAATAACTGTATTAGCCAATATAGTTTATATGCCTTAAAGCTCTATTATAATACACTGCATCCTGCCCTTGCTCAGCCCTTCTAATCTCTTTTACAACGTGTTAAATTATGAGTAGAAAATCGTTGGTAAGTTCTCAACGGCTTAGATAATTTCAATAGTGATACAAAAGAGTTATTCCGTTATGCCCGATATATTGAAGCAATCTCACCTGTTATGCCATTCCACTTAGCACAATACACAAAAATCGCATTGGGAAAGTGAATGAGAACGAAACATTTGATTGAATAATAAGTAGCTATTGAGATTAGTAATCTTTAAGCATAGTTGCTAGAACAGCGACGGGCTCTTTTCTCTACTTAAAATCTCTCTATTATATTCAATTGATTCGCACTACTATTACCCATCACTGCGATTAACAGAACGAGGCCTTATGAAATTTGAAGTTGATACTCACACGCACACTTATGCTAGTGGTCATGCTTATAGCACTTTGATCGAAAATGCACAGGCAGCACAAGCTAATTCTGTACATATGTTCTGCACTACAGATCATTCACACTCTATGCCGGGTGCACCTCATTACTGGTTTTTTGGGAATCAAAAAATCTTACCAAGATTTATTTCTGGTGTGGCGGTTATCCGCGGTGTTGAAGCTAACATTATCAATATTTCAGGAGAGATTGATATCCCCTTAGAGACGGATTGCAACCTCGATTGGATTATTGCTAGCCTGCACGAGCCGGTCTTTAAACCAGCGAATAAAGCGGTACACACACAAACGCTAATAAATGTGATTAAAAGTGGACGAGTGGATGCACTTGGACATTTAGGTAACCCTAACTTTGACTTTGATTTTAATGCGGTAATTAGTTGCGCCAAAATGCATAACGTCGCCATTGAGATTAACAATTGTTCGCTTAATGGTACGAGCCGTGCAGGTAGTGCTGATCGCTGTAATGAAATTGCCTGTGTTGCGCGCGTCTTAGGCGCCTATGTCACCACAGGAACAGATGCTCATTTTTGCCAACAAATTGGGAAATTAGAGTTAGTAAGCGATATGTTTGATAAGATAGGAATGCCGACTGAACAAGTGATCACGTATACGACTAAACAGTTTTTGGCCTTTTTGAAATTAAGGGGCCGAGCTTTTATTAGTGAATATGCAGATCTTTATTAAGTCTCTGATATATATCACTATGAAACCTCAGATGCTTAACTCGAACGCAGCGCGAAGACCAGAACAAGGCGCTGCATGTGGGTCTTTCAAGCTGTGCCAACGCGACTCTCGTATCAACAGCGAATAATAATATTACTTTTCTATCGCCTAACAGCACTATTTAACAAGCTTGGTTGTTTTATTAATCGTTTTTTATCTACTCACTAAGAGACTTAACTGCATCACGGGATGCATCACCAATTGTGGTCGTCACTTTTTTTGCTACGTCTCGCGAAGTGTGACCAATTTCTGTCGTGGCCTCTTTAGTTGCATCTCCAATGTCTGTTCCTACACTTTTAATTTCAGTACAAGCGAAGAGTGCGCATGTGAGTGCGAGTGTTAAAATATATTTTTTCATAGATCTAAAAAACCATAGAGGGCAAACCCAGAGTATATACTCATGTTACTTGGAGATGCAAAATCAGCATCTTGATATTTGATGGGTATAGAAGTTAAATAACGCAATGAACGTTTCTTCAGAGCAAATATATTTATTGGAAGGTTTAATACGTGGTTTTTAAATAGGAGTGTTGTAAATAACCTCAATTCTGGATAAGCTAAACGATACAGTACCGTTATTTACGCGTATTTCTGCGTTAAATCATCTAGCAATAACCAGTTATTGCTGCGATGATTCGCCTTGAACTACGCAAAACTAACAGCACTGTATAATATGTTTTTTAACTTTTTGATATTTAATCTAATTTCGCTTCCATTATCCAGAACTGAGGTTAAATAAGTATTTATGCAATTTTATTAGTGCCTTGTTATTGTCTGCCAGTGCTTTCTCACTCGCCTATTACACAATTTCGGCCACTATCTTTTGCTGTATATAAGAGTTTATCTGCACGCTTAACTAATTCCCTGATGCTTTCTTCCCCCCTTAACTGACTGACACCGATACTAATAGTAATTCCCTCATCTTTCACTCGTAAATTTAATTGAACATGCTTTCGGATACGCTCACAAACAAGCAATGCCTCACTTAATTTGGTTTCAGGCAACAAAATAATAAACTCTTCGCCTCCCCACCGATAAACCTTATCAATATTACGAATAATATCAGTAAAGAGGGAGACCAATGATTGTAATACTTGATCGCCCACATCATGACCATGTTTATCATTGACCAATTTAAAATGATCAATATCTACAAAAGCGAGACAAAGATTATGATGATGACGTAAATGACGATCTCTTTCTATATTGACATTATGTTCAAATTTACTGCGGTTACCCGCTAAGGTCAATGGATCATGCAATGCCGCATTTTCAGCCGTTTGCCGTAAATGATCTGTCAATGCATTAGCAACCTGTAATGCATCGGCGCGCTCAACAATGTTATTTTCTACATGGCGTTGCCATATCCATAAAAATCCTAATGGAAAAGCTACGCTGTAAAGCATAAAAATCAATTCATATATTTGCTGTAACCAATCTACACTAATGAAATTTGGCACTGATTTTTCAATCACCACCATCGCAATACGCACTAGCATAGAAAAAATGAAAAACAATACAATAGCAACTGTATACTGATGCTCGATTGAGGGGGAGTTGTTATGAATAGGTTTTAATAGGTCCAGCACAGTAAATATTGAATAGATGGCAACAAACAGTGACGTAACAATGATACGCATCCCCGTATCAAAATCGATATAAGTATAATAAGTTAATAAGCAGACAAGTAGTAATAGTGATAGCAGAACGGAATTTAGGGGGAAAGCGAGCCCCTGGAAATGACGAGTACCTTGCCAGACAAAAACTACCCAGAGTGGATACATGCTATTACCGATAATAACGGAAATAAAATTTGGTAGATAAGCTTGACTGGCAATCAGCATTACGCCGATCAGTAAACAGCCAAAGCCAAGTGAAATCCACCCTAAACTGCCACTTGATTTGCTTGTCAGCCAGATAATCAACATTACAAGTGAAGCAATCAATGCAGTTAGCATATTTGCAATAAAAAGCGTGTGTAGATCTAACCCCATCAGATCTCCTTTTTAAATAAGGCAAAAACAATTACACCGTAATTTACGTCTATTAGGTTGTAGCGATGAACGTAAATAGATGCCCTTTATTAATTTACCTTATCGTCGTTATCATGGCCCTCGCCGATACCGTTCTGCAAACGTGCCACTAAACGACTCGCGCGTTGGGTTTTATGCTTAATAGCTTTGACCAGTATAGGCAGATCCACAAATAGGGTGAGCTGTTTTTTAGCCCGAGTAATGCCTGTATAAATTAATTCCCGTGTGACCACTGGCAAATGGTGATCAGGCAAGATAAAAACTGTATGGTCAAATTCTGATCCTTGACTTTTATGTACCGTCATTGCAAAGACTGTTTCATGTTTAGGCAATCGGCTCGGTTGAAAATCAGCGATCGTAGCATCAGACGTTTGAAAATAAACGCGTAGTTGATCTTCCTCATCGAGTAAACACAAACCGATATCCCCATTATATAAACCTAAATGGTAGTTATTTTGGGTGATCATTACAGGCCGGCCGATATACCAAGTATCACGACCGTTTTCCTGCTGATCAACAGCTTTACAGATTAATCCAGCCTTACTTAGAACTCTCTCACAGCGTTTATTTAAGCCATCAACCGCCCATTCTCCTTCGCGTGTTGCACAAAGCAGTTTAAATTGATTAAACTGCTTTAATAATTTTTTAGCCGTATCACGGTTCGCAGTAGTGATAGCAGCGATACTTTGCAAATAAGGGGTATATCCCTCGAGTATTAATTTATCTAATACTGGCAAAGAGAGTTCATTATTAACAAAATAGGATAAATCATCATAATCATGGCACAGTTTTACAACTTTTTTACTTGTTATATCCCCTGCATTAACTCCTTTCGCAAGATAACCGATACCTGAATATTGATCAAAACGATAGCTTTTACGCAGCAAGCATAAGTTGTCGGCCATATTTTCGCTGCCATAAGGAGGCTTAACTAAGCAGCTAAATCCGCTTAAATCTGCTAGTGATTGCGCTTTTTCTTGGCTGTAACCTGATTCTATAAAATAGCAGATATCCCCTAATACTGCCCCCGCCTCAACCGAGGCCAATTGATCTTTATCCCCCAATAAAATCAGTCGTGCGTGATCCGGTATCGCCATCAATAATTTTGCCATTAAAGGCAGATCGACCATTGACGCCTCATCCACCAGCAACAGATCTAAGTGTAGTTTATTACTCTGATCATGGCGAAAATGGTTACTGTTTGCCTTCACCCCCAATAAACGGTGAATAGTGCTCGCTTCACTCGGGATTCGTTCTTTTAACTCAGCCGTGATATCCAGCTCGCCTAAAGCATGCCCTATAGATTCGCTTAAACGCGCCGCCGCCTTTCCTGTTGGTGCAACCATTTTGATCAACAAATCTGGTTGTGCTTTTAATAACAACACTAGCAGTTTGCTGACCGTCGTCGTTTTACCTGTCCCTGGCCCCCCCGATATAACACAACGGGCAGAGCTAAGGGCAACAGCGGCGCTGACTTTTTGCCAATCACAACGTTCACTTTCAGCAATTAAAGAAGCGAGTGCCTGTAAATCTTGGCTGCACTTAGCTTGCTTAAAAATTATTTCAATATTGTCCCAGTCAAGCAATGCATGTGGCAGAACATCTAAATACTTTTCACATAACAAACTGACAGACTGTTTATTGTCGGTGCGCCAAGCTTGCCATAAATAATCATAATTAATTGTAAACAGCGCATCTAGGTCTGCCTTGCTACTAGTCGATAAGCTCACGGGCGGTTGATCTAATAATTTATCGGCAATTAACTGCTCAAATTGCGCATAACGCGTCAAGTAAAGTGCATTGAACTGTAAACTCAGTGGCGCCATGTCGCCAACACACAAGGACTCACTTAATAAAGCATGTGTGACTTGGCTATTTTGCAATAGACATTCAACATCATGGGTTTGACAAAAATTTTGCAGGTTAAGATCAGAGCTTAAGCACTTATCGTTAAGGCGCGACACGAGTTCTTCAAGCGGTAGACAGATATGCCCGAGACCTAAATATTCGCTGCAAAAAGCAGCACTTAAGGTGGTTAAATTATCGCCACCTAACTCACTGATAAATTTTGCAAAGTGATAATCTATTGAGCGCAATAATCCCAGCGTTTTCCATTGCTTAAGTTGCGTTAACATAGCGGCTCCTGCGACATTTTTGTAGGCTTTTCTTGCCCCGAAAAAAGCTTATCCAGCCCATCAATTAAAGCAAAGCTTGGTTTGTTAAAATACACACCGAATTGATTATCTCCCTGCATACCGCGTATAAATGTATAAAAAACACCGCCAATATGGGTTTCATAATTGTACTCTGACAAGCGCGATTTCAGCAGACGATGCAAGGCCAAAGTATAAAGCTGATATTGAAAATCGTATCGATGCTCAATCATCGCCAGCTCGATATTCTGCTGATTGTAGTCTTCTAAATTATCTCCAAGATAGTTTGATTTGTAATCTAATATATAATATTGACCATTTATTTCGAAGGTGAGGTCGATAAAGCCTTTTAGAAACCCCTGCACACTTTGGAACTGTAGCTCACCCGCTCGCGCTGATAACGGATCATGCTGCTGCATCAGGGCATTTACCTCTCGTGCATGCAGCAATTTCATATTAATAAAGAACTGCATTTCAACTTTCTTCTGCCTTGCAGTTAATGTACGTAGTCTAACGTCCTGCTGAGATAAATTATGATCTAAAATCTGCTCAATCCAAAGAGCCAGCACAGCGGACCATAGATCTGGCTCGCTATAAAGATGTTGTTGCAACTGCTCATTTAAGCTGTTATTTAACGCTTCGCGTGTCACCTCGTTGAAATCAATTGACTCAAATAACTGATGTAAAAAGCTACCATGCTTGGCCCCGCGAGGAAATGTAAACGGACTTTTCACAGACTCTTTAATGGGACTGATCATGACCAACTGCTCTGGCTTTTCCAGCTTATTTTCAGTTACTGGCACGCTACTATGAAAACGCGATAAGGAGGAGTAACTACTGATCCAATAATTTTTTTCAATATAAGCACTAAAGGCGACAGGCGATACTAATTCATTACCATTTTGCAATACCCGATAAGGCGTTTCATCTAATGTAGGTGGCGTGCGAACAGCTATATGGCTGGAGCTTTGACACATTTTTTCGAGCAGGTTATTTAACTGCGCACTATCTCCCGCTAACAGGTCTCCCTGCCCCTGCAAACAAATATAACCCAACGCACTTTTAGCCAGAGGAGTGTTTTTCACACGTCCGGTTTTATAGCTGCCAATACCGATGTAACAACGGTAAATGCTGCGTGTCAGACCAACATATAATAGCCGCAACTCTTCGGCTAATTGCTCTTTTTCAGTTAACGCAAAATGATTTCTATTATTATCAAGATCAAAAATTAACTGATGCTGTTTGTTGGGATCATGATATAAACACTCTGTCGCTTTTTGATATAAGCCAGTATAAGGCATAAAAACAATGTCGTATTCTAATCCTTTAGATTTATGCAATGTGCTCACTTGCACGAGATCTTTTTCACTTTCAAGGCGCTGTTTTTGTTCTCCCTGAGCGCTATTAGCTTGCTTAATCTGCTCACTAAACCAACGTAACAAAGCAAAATCGCCATCATAATCAACACTGTTCTTTTGCAATAATTCGGCAAGGTGTAATAAATCCGTGAGTGCACGTTCACCTTGTGCTGATTTGAGTAAATGTGCGCTTATCCCCTGTTGATGAAATAATTTATGTAACATAGCCAAAACGCCTGCTTTTGCCCAAATGGCACGATACGCCATAAATTGCATAATTTTATTCTCCCATAAATGGGTATCTTGAAGTAATTCATGAACTTGATTCGGGCTTTGTGCAAATAGCTTGCAGGCGATAGCACTGCGTAATAAACGCTCATTTTCTGGATTTAAACAGGCTTGTAAAATACGCAATAAATCTTGCGCCAGTGTCGTTGCATAAACACTCTCTTTGAGTGATAAATAAACACTATTAATATTTTCATTGAGCAGGGCTTTGCGTATGAGTGCAGCTTCTTTACCCGTACGCACTAAAATAGCGATATCATTGGCACGAATCGCCCGTTGCACACCGGTGTCATCCTCTAAGTAAGCTTGACCTTGCTGCGCTAGTAGCAATATTGTTTTTATTTCATTGACACAGGCTTGAGTAATGGACTCCTTAAACCCCTCGACATTTTCTCCCCCTGCCATGTGAATAAACTGTAATGCGCTTTGTGCATTATCATCTCGATTAGCCACTACTAATTTTTTACGTTTGCTATCGGGTGCTTTCACTGCAATAAAGGGAATCGCATCATTGTAAATAAAAGGCGCAGGACAATATGCAAAGAAAGCATTAACCGCATCAATCATTGCAGGGGTCGAGCGGTAGTTATAATCCAAACTGTAGTGGGCCGTCACATTTTGTCTTGCTTGCATATAGGTAAAAATATCTGCTCCGCGAAAGCTGTAAATAGCCTGCTTAGGATCGCCTATCATAAACAACCCCACGCTTTTATCCGAAGATACCTGCGGTGCTATGTCCTGGTAAATACTATGGAAAATTCGATATTGTACCGGATCCGTATCTTGAAATTCATCGATTAACGCGATCGGATAAGTAGCCCTAATTTGCTGTGCGAGGTGATTATCGACAGAGTGCTGCAACGCATCATCTAAGCGGCTAAGCAGATCATCAAAACCCAATAACATCTGCAGCTGTTTGTTTGATTGAAGATGCGCACGCACCCAGTAGGTCGCTTTTATCAGTAAGGTGTTTTGTAACGCGAGATCTAGCTCGAGTAGAGCTTCTATTTGTGAAAATACAGCGTGTTTGGGCGCCGCCCCTGTGGCTGTTTTGTCATCTAATATTTTCTGAGAAAAGCGTTCTAGATTTTTAGGCAAGGACAACGAAGCGCTGGATTGATAAGCCCACTGGGAAATTTCAGCTAGCCAGTTAGGCAAATTTTTCTTTGTGTAACTGCGTTTGGAAACATCAGAGTAGTTGATAATATCAGCATAATCACTTTCACCTTTTAGCCAACTGGTTTTTAATTTTTCAATTGCCTGTAAGCTAGATTGATACTTTTCTTTAAAATCGAAATTTGTAATATGCGGTAGAAATTGCAGATCATTACGCGATAACCAACTGTGTAGCTGTTTTTTTAGCTGCTCAGGATTTTGCCAATAACTGAAAATAAGCTCCGTTAAAGGGGCCGACAAATCATAAAAATGACTACGCCAAAAATCATTACAAGCTTGCAATAACAGTTTTGAATCGTCTTCTAATAACGTTTGCTGAAACAAACTGCCCGATTCAAAGGCATTTTGCATCAACATACGCTGACAAAAACCGTGAATAGTATAAATAGCCGCCTCGTCCATCTGCAGTTCAGCAAAACGCAACAAGCGGATAGCCAAAGGTTGATCATCACTTTGCGTAATAAGTGCCTGGGTAAAAGGGTCTTCACTGCTGCCCAGCAGAAAATCTAAACGCACCTGTACAATTCGCTCTCGGATACGCGATCTCAGTTCCGCAGTGGCAGCTTCCGTAAAGGTCACCACTAGAATTTGCTCAACAGTTAGAGGCTGCCGATGTGCATTATTAACAGATAAATCATTTTTGTCAGTATTGCTGTCTCCATGACCTAATAATAAGCGGATAAACAGACTCGCTATTGTATAGGTTTTACCGGTGCCTGCTGAGGCTTCAATCAATCGCTGCCCGAATAACGGAAAGGTTAATGCGTCTAATGGCAACACTGAAATTTGCGACTTGGTTATGGATTCTGTCATTAGCTTTACGCCTCCCATGGTGCGTATTCAATGCTGCTTATATTCGCTAAAACTGGTTTAAATACTTGCAGCGCAACGGTTTCAAATGCCAGCCAATGATCTTCCAAATTGTCATAACAGCGTTTGATATAGGGATCTTCGCCTTCAGCGAAACCGCGGCTATTAGCAAATACTTGCAAAGCAGCCAGCTGCCCTTGTGCACGCGTATCAAAGGTTAAATCCTGTAAAATATAACAGTCCGGTTGCTGCAAGTTAACCATAGTCGCCCAGGCAAAAGCGCTTTGGATGAAAAGTGGCAAGGGGGCCTGCAATCCCGATTCATACAATGCGATCAATTCAGTTAATTTTTGATAGGCAAAATCTGCTGGCACCTCTTCAAAGTAGATGCCACTAGTTTGCCCCAATAAACTCGAATTAAGGTGACGGCCATAGGCGATGCAATAACAAAGATGATCTACCCATAATGATAAAATATCTTTGCCTTTTATATTGCCTGTTTTAACACGCACCAGTCCATTTTCACAATGGTCGCTTAATTCACCTAGCAAGCGCTTTTCAGCAAAACGGATATCAATGTTAATGGTTTCAATTTCACCGACAAAATAGCTCGCGGTTAGATCGGCAAGATCGCACATACTTTGCAGATCTTTATTAAAGATAAGTGGTGCAAATTCACCTAATGGCAACTCACCCGTTGCTTTCACTTCGATGAATAGGTCATCTAATGATTTACCTTCCAATGCATATTCAAACTGCTTACTTTTAAGCTGATATTGCTGTAAATGATTTAAAGAGAAAGGTTCATCATTATCTTTTTCACTTTCATCTAATTCAAAATAAACATCTAGGCGCTGGTTAAAGAAAGTTTTGCAAGGATGCTTTAAAAATTGCTTCAACTTATCCAACTGAACTTCAATTAATGGCTCATCAAGCGCCAGTATCTGTTGTTGTGCAACAGGCTGCTCAAGCAATAATGCATCCCACCAATTGGTGTTGTAGGTTTTAAACGCGCCCTGATAGTAACACTCACTAAAACTTTGCATCGGATAATGATGCTTAATCAAAGTCAATAGCGCTTTTTCTGCGACACGGCTGCCATCTTGTAAATTATCTTTTAAAACAAAGCTTTGCTGGCAGTAATTGAGTAGTTCCGAGACTAATACCGAAGCCATTTTTTCGCTATTATCATTGATATCTCGACCTATATAACTGATATATAACTTATCTTGAGCCGAGAGCAGCGCTTCCAAAAACAAATAACGGTCTTCTTCTCGCCGAGAACGATCACCACGCTGGCGATGTCCGACCATCAAATCAAAACCCATAGGCACAATATTGCGCGGATATTGACCATCATTCATCCCCAATAAACAAACCACTTTAAAGGGAATTGAACGCATCGGCATTAAAGTACAAAAATTAACCGGGCCAGCTAAAAACCGCTGATTATTAGATTGAGTGGCAAGATGGTTTTCAAGATGTTCAATTAAAACAAAAAGTGATATTGGCTGATTGAACTGTGCCTGTTGTGTATGCATGAGTAGGTTATCAAGCTGATCGCGGATCATTGTTAATGCCGCTGTCGTCTCATCATCCTCAACATAAAAAGTGTCGATCAATTGATAAACAAAGGCTTGCCATTCGCTTGCACTATAGGGCAGCTTAAGGGCCGTTTCCAGTTCTATTAACGCATCGATGAAATCAATAAAACGCCCTAACAGCTCACCCTGTAAACCTTGCACTTCATCATAGGGAGAAATATCAGCGAACAGTCTATCGCTCATAGCATATCCTAATAACATGCGTTTCAAGCCGAAAATCCAACTGTTTTGTGGTAATTCGGGCAGATCCCACTGCGCCGCACTTTTTTCATGCAATCCCCAACGGATACCGCTGTCATTAATCCACTTTTGCAGTAAAACAAAATCGTTTTGATCTAATTGGAAACGCTGCAAAATAGCGGGAATTTCTAACAAAGAAAAAATATCATCTCGGGTATAGCGACTTTGATTAAGATTAAGCAGTTGTAAAAAACTGACTAAAATGGGATTTTCTTGCTGCGCACTAACATCTGAAATAGAGAATGGGATATAACGGTTTTTTTCGACACTGGCAAAAACAGCCTGCACATAAGGCGCATAAAGATCAATATTAGGCACCATGACGATAATATCTTTGGGTGTCAAACATTTATCGGATGCCAGCATAGCCAACAGATTATCATGCAAAACCTCCACTTCTCGCATTACGCTATGGGATAAATGCACACTCAGTGATTGGTCATTGGCTTCAATAATAGTGCGCGTTGATAGGTCAACACAAAGTGGGCAACTGCTATCCCGCAAATCTAAAATATCGGCTTGAATGTGGTGTAGTAAACTGTCACGCACTAGATCGACAAATGCATCGACTTCTTGCTGTTCAAGTGAATAGAGTTGATATAAAAAATCACGGCCCATTTTCCCCATGGAAGCTAATAAAGGATTGCCTACTTCATTATCAGCATCCTCACTCAGCGCCCATTGCAAATGTTTTTGATCTTTCTGCCAACTTGAATCAGGCAAACTTTTCACTTCGCCCTGCTGTACTGACAATTTCGGACGACTTTGCGCAAAACGCTTAGCAAGCAATTTCGGATCAACAATATCCGCCCAATAATAGCGACATGGATTACTTAATAGAAAGTGAACATCACAGTGTTTGGCGAGCCCTAACAGCGCTTGTAAGTAAGATTCAGGTAGCGCTGATATACCAAACACGAAAATACGTTTGGGTAAGTGTGTTAGGCTTGTTTGACTGTTAAGTTTCTCTAAAAAATCTTTATACAAAGCGGCACGATGATACGCTTTACCCTGCTCAGCAAAGCGCTTATCAATACTGATTGATAGCTTTTTCCACAATTTGGCTTGCCACCGTTGATCACCTAGCCAAAGTGGTACAGATTGTTGATTGTCAAGATCCCAAGTGGCTAATTGCTGTTCGCTGCTGTTTTCCCAAGCCTCAATCCATTGCGGACGATAAACTAAATATTGATCAAAAATATCCGCTATCTTTTGGCTCAATTGGAAACGTTTGCGTAACTGTGCATCGTCATCAAGATAATGTAATAACGCTGCAAAATCAGGATCGTCCAAGCACTCCGGCAAAAGCTGCATGATTTGCCAGGTCATCGATAGTTTATTAAAAGGACTATTCTCCGGCACATCTTTTAATATCGTTTTAAATTGCTGCCAAATAAAACTCGCAGGCAGGGGGAAATCGATATTGGCTGCAATTCCCGTTGCTTGCGCAATTTGCAGTTGTAACCACTGTGCCATCCCTGGGCTTTGTACTAGAATCGTTTCATCGGAGAAGGGATCTTCAAGGGGAGATTGCTGCATCAAGGCAACAAGCAGATCTTTTAATAAGTCTAACTGATTCGAATGATAAACTTGAAACACCGGCAGCCACCTTTTCGTTGATGCAATTTTTAATTGCGACACCTAAAAACAAGTATAAAAACATAATTACAATCAATATGTTCTTATTAAATAAAACCAAAGCACAAAAAAATTATTGACCAACCGTTAGGTATTGGGCGGCCACCCCCCCAACGCTTTCCACTTGTTGACCATATAGAAAAACAACTGCGCCGTAACTTCCGTATCATATAACGCAGAGTGCGCTTCATTACTGTCGTAAGCAATTTCAGCCTGCGCACATGCTTTAGCAAGAACTGTTTGTCCTAATGTCAATCCCGCCATACTGGCGGTATCAAAACTTGCAAAAGGGTGAAATGGCACACGCTTTAAGTTACAACGTAAAGCGGCCTGATTTATAAAACCTTGATCAAATGAGGCATTATGCGCGACCAAAATAGCACGGTTACAATCGTTATTTTTTTGGTGTTTACGCACTAATTTAAATATCTCAGTTAATGCATCTCGCTCATCAATAGCACCACGCAGAGGATTGAAAGGATCGATCCCCGTAAAGGCAAGCGCTTTGGGATCTAAGTTTGCACCTTCAAAAGGCAGTACATGAAAGTGAATTTTTTCGGCACAGTATAGATACCCTTGTTCATCCATCGCCGGTAATATAGCCGCGATCTCTAAGATCCCATCGGTTTGGGCATTCAAGCCAGAGGTTTCGATGTCAATAACAACAGGATAGTAACCACGAAAACGCGCAGCCAATAAATTTTCCATAGTTTACTCAAGATTCAGAAAAAGAAGCGCAATTATGCCAGAAACTGCGCTAAACAGCATAAATTTAGCTAAAGAAATCCCCTCGCTTGCCGATAAATGAAAAGACTTCTTTTATATAACGAGATGAATTATGAAAAAAATCATTATCACGGCCTTGCTGATTTACTTCAACCATGCGTATGCAGCCAATAATAACTACGCAGCAACCATTGATAACTCACAATGGCATATATCCAGTGCCACGCCGATCCAATGCACGCTAGAGCATCAGATACCACGTTATGGTCAAGCTGACTTTGAAGTAAAAGCCAATAAGAAGATTAATTTAGACTTTATATTGCATAGTAAACAAGCGATGCCTAAAACGCGCATGGCCACATTAACATCGGTGCCACCAAAGTGGCGTCCAGGAAAGGGAGTTGAAAAAATAGATACGGTTAAGTTTTATCAGCAATTCGATGGTTATGTCACTCGCCAAAGTGCTTGGCGCATGCTTAATGAATTAAATGCAGGCCAATATCCTACTTTTTATTTTAAAGACTGGTATAACAACGATCAGGTAACCAGCATCGGCCTATCATCGGTTAATTTTAATAAAAGTTACGACGAATTTAATAACTCAAGTTTCGGGGTTCATTTTTAGCCAATAAAAGTGAACCATCCCTCATTCTAGGGCTTCTTGCCGCAAAGTAAAGTTATCCATTTGCATGACTTGCGTAAAAAAATCGACAACCGTCTGTT
>NZ_JAHNZV010000068.1 GCF_022267535.1 Psychromonas antarctica | reverse complement strand
ATGAAGTCATCTTTAGTATTGATTCTCAAAAATTTAGATTGCCGCTTGCAGGATTTACTTTTGCAGAAACCCAAACTAGAAGAATGCCAATGTAGAATAGTCACTGTATTTACCATAACACCCGTTAAGTGCAGTTTCAAAGTAACTAATAAAATTACAGTGTAACTATTTTGATCGTGCACTTAATTATTAATTAGAGCCAATCTGGTTTTTCCATTTTTAATATTTCAGGGCTTATATTAATCTCAAAATGTTTTTCTATAACAACACCACCTGTTGTAGGTATTAGTTTCTCTAGCGCCTTAATTTTATCTTTTAGTGCATTTATTTCATCTATAGCTTCTTTTGGATAATTCCTTTTAATATTTTTTTGTTCTGATAATTCTTTATTAAACATTTCTTGTGTAGATGGAAAACCTATTTTGTTTTTTGTTTTTCTGCTCATAGAATTAATTTGGGAGGCGCTAATATTTTTTTCACGTAAATATGGATGTTTCTTAACAATCGAGTAGGCCCGCTTCCATGAATCAAAAGATGAATATTTCCAACCTAGACCACCTTTATTTTCTTTTGTTTCGATCATTTCACGCCATGAATTGAATCCAGAACGACCAATAATTGAGCTTGATATAGCACTATATTTTGGCTTTCCTTTTTTTAAAATATCTGAAAATTTGTCATAAATATGATCCATGAAATCGATCCATGACGAACCATTTTTAGTAATTAAAAGTTTTTTTAATTCTAAAATTTCCTCTTCAGTAGTAGTCATTTTAATAATCCATTTTTATAAAAAAATATAAAGTACATTAAAAACATAAACGTGTAAATATACGTTTTAACCTATTTATACAAAACGTGTAAATATATGTTTTCACTTATTTACATAAACATGTGGGCGATATTTTGACCTGTTTTCATTACCCCATACTCCGAAAAGTGTGTTACTTTCGGAGTATGGGTGTGTTAGAGCTTTTGAGTGTCCGAGCTTGCGAGTGTCCGAAATAACACGCCTTGTACGGAGTGGAGACTGTGATGAGAGATATATAAGCAAAGGTACGAAGCGAGATATGGACGAAGATACAAAGCGGCACGCAGTACAATTTTTTGATGCGGATAGGCGATAAGAAAGGGGATGTATTAGGATGAATGAGAATACTAAAAAACGCTATGTACAGTTAGCAGAGAACTTTTACAAAACTAAAATAGTGGGTGATGTGACACCTGGTAAGATCATAAAATCCCTGGAGGATAGCGCAGTACAATACAGACCTGATTATTTTAGGCGCCTGAGAAATGCGTTGGCATATGATCAGATCGAAAAGGGGTATTCAAAAGCAGCAAAAAAAATCAATGAGACAGTAAACCCTGTTACGGTCAAAGGCAGTGATTTAACTAAAAAGTCGAAGGAACGGCGGGTAAAATCGGTTTCACTTGATGACCTAATGGCTCTTAAATCTGGTGCTATAGAAAAGGGGGATAAGCCATTATTGGCAGCTCTTGAGCTTTCAGAGGTTTTAGGGTGTCGTCCTGTAGAGCTGTTTAACCTAAGAATTGTGGAGGGTATGGTTTTTATTGAGGGTGCTAAGAAAACAAAAAAGGGTGATAGAGGGCTGGATAGACTCGTTAAAGTAAAATATATACGAAGCATGAAAAACGCAATTACAGTTCTTCAGGCTTTCAAAGAGTCCACGAAAGACTTTAAATCAGATCCTCATAATCTAATTCAAGCTAGATTGGCACTGGTTGCAAAAAAGCGGTGGCCTAGGCGCAAAGCCACCCCAAGCCTTTATTCTTTTAGGCATCAAGTCGGATCTAATCTAAAAGCATCTGGTATGGATCGCTTAGATATCGCTTATTTGATGGGGCATCAAGCAACAAAATCAGTTGATGTTTATGGGGATCGGCGTTCTGGCAGTGGTGGCGTGGAAATGGAGGCTGGTGTTAGTAAAGAACAAATCCGAGCAGTAGTCAGAGAAAATCACACTACCGCACCGGTTAAAATGGCCGTTCAAGAGGTTGGCATGTCTATGTAATAGTTACACTGTAACTGTATGGTGTGGGGTAATGAAAAAATTAGAGATGCCTTTGTTTTTTGTATGTACATTATTTTTTGGGGGGGTGATTAGGCTCAATAAATGAGTTTTTTTTGTAGAAAGATCTTTTTATTTAGCGCGTTACGGAATACTCTAAACGCCAGATGTGAAAAAGCCCCGCTTCAACGAGGCTATTTCGGCATTTACAGAGACCTTGGGGGTCTAGGTAAACTAAAGCTTTCCCTAATTCTAAACACCCCCCGATAAAAAATCAACTTTTCTCTGTGTTGCCTATCTCGATTTTGGAATCAAGATGTCTTGGAATCGACTAAATGCATCAACCAGTAATCAAGGGAATCTCGAATACTGGCGTAACGGATCAATTAGAGAACGACGTAATACGGCAGATTGTCAGCTTAGCCACTACAGTCCTAGAAAAGCCTAATGAACCGCATTGAAGCGGGTTTGTCAGCAAAGCTGATAGATATATCTAATTGATTGTCATCGACGGAGAGGGGCGCTTTCGAGCGTATCTGATGGCACGTAGGGCTACCGAAAACACACGAAAAAATGTGACTCGCTACTCGATAAAAAGAATAAAAATGCCTTTAAATGGGTAGGGGTCGGCGTAGCCGAAAACAAATATTTTAAGCGCGTTAGCCAGCATTACTCGGCGGCTGTCAAAAAATAAAGCCTACCAACGTATACTCGTGACTGCGTGTGCAAATGGAAATAATTTGTGGGTAACGGGTTTATCGTTATCCATCATATTATTCCATGCTCTGCGTAGCAGATGTACCCGTAGTTGAGCGTGTACCCCGTTGTCAGATTTTCTGCTTTGGTTGATTCGCGGTGAAAAATAAAATGAGGGGGCACAGCTCACCAAACAAATAGATTGTTACAGTGTAACTATCTCAAGTTGTTCTTCTGGTCTTTTAAAGTCACTTATTAAGGCATTTCCGATAAGTTGATTGATGATCTCTATTTTTGTTTTACCTGAAACATCAACCAGTTTATCCAACAGTTGTTTGTTGCTCTTGGTTAACTCAACTTGTAACCGTTCTGCACCACTACGCTTTAAATAAACACGTAATGTCGTGACTAATTTCCTTATTCCCGTTTCAGAAAGATGCACACTCACAAAATGCTCTATCTCTGAGTTACTCGGAACACCTATGTTATCTTTTAACATTCGATTAAATGAACGCTCGCTAGTTTTAGTGTTTTTAAATGCTAAAGCGCCATCATTTGCGATCTTAGCGATTTGATTACTTAACCATTTTAATTGCACATCATGTTCAGTTTTTAATAACTCTGATTTTTTCATGTAACCTCCAAATTAATATCGTTACAGTGTAACTATACTGCAGGCTAGCGTCAATAGTTACACTGTAACTATTGAGTGTGCTTTTCTACTTTTAAGTGTTTGGTCTCAATTTTTTAGTGAAATTAACAAACATCATTTTGGTGCGAAAAACGGGGTATCAAAGGTTGTTTTTAAATCGTCTGATATTGCTATTAAAAGGTATTTTAAAGTGCTTAGAATGCGGTTTTCGAGGTCTTCTTTTTGTGAAGTGCTTATTTTGGGGCGTTAAAAACGCTATTTAACATAACCCTCATTTTGTGCAGGTTTATTTATATTTAGGATAAATAAATTTAATCTCGTGGAGAACCCGCAATTAAGCGGGTAGTTCTAAATTATCGATACATTAGGCAGTGGTTAGTTAGCTGTTCTTTAACTGATTGTTTTTGGCCTAAGAAAAGAAATGAGGTTACAACTTTTTTTTGATCTCGTTCGCCGACTTCATACAAAATTCTATAACCATTTATATTCGCTTCGCGAACACTTGAAACCCCTACGATATCAAAAAGGCTCTGTGAGATGGGGTAAATTAAAGGATTGCTACTGACTGAATTTTCAAAGATATTAACCGTATCCTCTATCTTTCCTAATACACTAATCTCGTCACTCCACCGCGACAAATGAGCAATCGTAAGATCAGTTGAGTTAATAAAAGTTTCGGTGTATTCAATTACTGCTTGTTGCATATTTATGTACCTCTTTTAAGGTTTTTTTTCGTTGTGCTAACCGATCCTTAAAAGAGCTTGATGAAATTACACGGCCTGCCTGCATATCGCTTTTAGCGAAACTGACAAGTTTTAATAGGGCAATTGCCTCTTCACGTCTGTTTCTATCTTCGATAGATTCTATAACGTAAGCGGGCTTACCATTTTGTGTAATTGTCAACGGCTCTCCTAAGGGGAGGTTAGCTGCATTTTTCTTTAAAAAGCTTACAGTTTCGACATTCATAACTTATCTCCTTTGTTATTAAGAAATACCTTGTGTTAGTTATCACCACAAAGCACTCCATAGAAGTCTTTAATAAATTCATAATGCTGTTTGCAGTCCAGTCATTACAATAATTATCTCCAACATAATAATTGTAACATGAATCACAGGAAAGCCCAAATTAAGTCTAAATTAAAACTTCCTGATAAACTGAGTATTTTTCCAATGTACGCATTACTAATAATTTCATAGGTGGCAATCTGAGTGGGGTGTAATTAAGAGAAGCAAATCATAAGTGGGACTTTTTAAAATGCCTCACGCATCGATTATCAAAGCCACTTTTGAAACAAATATGGTGATTTAACATAAGCGTCATTTTGTGCAGTTCGTATTAAATTAAAAATCGGATTCATAAAATGATGTGTTAAATTTTTTGTAGATCTATAAGCACGCAAAGGGACACTTTAAAATGACTCGCTTTCTTCCTACGTAAAATTAATTATAAGTGTATTCGGAAAATATGACCTAACATGCTGCTTAAAAAGATTAATTTTGTTATAAAACAAACTTTATTAGGTAGATTATGTTTAGTAAGCATACAGTCTAATACGCCAATTCAACTAAAAAAGGGATAAAATGAAAATAGTAAAACTAATGCTAGGAATGGGAGTAATTATAAACTTTCTGGCAGGTTGCTCAATGAATGCCGAGTCTAAACCAGAGCACACGCAATTCGCACAAAGCTTTCCTTTCACAATAAATCAATTAGACACCTCTGGAATGGGAGTTGAAACAGGGAATATGCGAGACAAAGGTGTGCTGATGAAAAGCCGCGTTTATGCCTATAAAGAAGGTGAAAATAAAGTATCAATAACAAAAACTCACACCCGAAACAATCCCACTGTCACTGTCGCTTATAGTGTGTATTTATATGAAGAGAAAAATAATCAATTAGAACTTATCAAACACACCGCGGAGCAAAAAGGGTTAACTGGTGGTTGGAGTATCCCTATTTTAGTTCCTAGCGATGTCAAACTGTTGGCTACAAATCGAAATGATGAAAACTGGAAATCTATTTCTCGTGGATCAGTAAAATTTGTTGGCAGAATGACCGATAGTAAAACTGGTGATTTTGGCTTATTTGCCATTAGAAAAGCCCTAAAAACTAGTATACTCAACACTAAGAACGATCCCGGCTTGGAAACTCTCATTTTTGGAAAAGACATAGATTTGGAGCCTGCACGACTAAGTATTGTATTTAAAGACGACTGCCGAAATTCACAATATAACTTGAGAGCAACAGAAACATCTTTACTCATGGATAATCTTCCTATTCCCGTACAAGCTACTTGTGGTCCTGGCGAACTAGGATCTCAACTTACCTATAGACTTCATCCGTTAGCGCTAAAAATGCTAAGAGAAAAAGAAGAAAAGACAGATGAAGTCATCTTTAGTATTGATTCTCAAAAATTTAGATTGCCGCTTGCAGGATTTACTTTTGCAGAAACCCAAACTAGAAGAATGCCAATGTAGAATAGTCACTGTATTTACCATAACACCCGTTATACGAACTCCTAAAAGACTGCTAATTGGCGGTCTTTTTTTTACATGTTATAATTACTGTAACTACAAATGTAATTACAGGTGATTTTATGGGAACAGTAAATATTCGTGTCGATGATGATTTAAAAGCAAGATCTTTTGAAGCCCTTGAAGCCCTTGGCGTATCTCCATCTGAGTTACTTCGCCAAGCTTTAGAGTATGTAGCTATTAATAAAAAATTACCTTTTAAAACGCTGTTAGTTAGCCAGGAAGATGAAGATTTAATTGCTTTGGTCAATCTACGATTACAGTCACCACAGCCAGTAAAGGTTTCTTTGGATGACTTATGAAATTGAGTTTGATAAAAGAGCATTAAAAGAGTGGGGAAAATTGGATAGTGAAGTAAAAAAATATTTTAAAAATAAATTATCCAAAGTATTAGAAAACCCCAAAGTAGAAGCCAATAAACTAAGAGAACTACCTGATTGCTATAAGATAAAATTAAGAAAGTCAGGGCATAGGTTAATTTATCAAGTTCAGGATAGCAGGGTTGTTGTATTCGTGGTTGCTATCGGGAAAAGAGAGAAGTCAAAAGCATACAAAGATGCTTCAAATAGAGTCTAATTAAACATAAACCCCGTTAAACGCAAATCCAAAAGGCTACCAGTTCGGTGGCCTTTTTGTTGCTTACTGCATAGTTACAGTGTAACCATTAAAATAAATGATCAAACTAACTTTGAGGGAATTATTTTACGATCTTAAAATTTTAATGTGTAAAATATGAAGTAAATACGTATTGGATAGAGGGAATAATGGAAATTATTACAAAGCAGTATGCTTTAGACAAAGGACTAAAACGGTTTTTTACAGGGGATCCTTGTTATAGAGGGCATATTGCAGAGCGATTAGTTTCATCAGGTAAATGCGTTACTTGTAATTCAGAAATTGGTAAATTGTATTATCAAAAGCATAAGCAAGATAGAAAATCTTATTATCAAAATCACAAGGAAGATAAGCAATTATATTATCAAAATAACAAAGAAGTGATACTTAAAAAACAAAATGAAAGAAGAGGTAAAACCACAGAAATATGATTCGCGTTATTCACACACTCTATTCTATGGTCTTTTTGTTTTTTACCGACTAGAAAGTTACAGTGTAACTTATTTGTTCCTAATTCCCCTGGTTAAACTCAAGAATCATTTATAAGCGCGATCTTAGCTACACAAAAATTAGCAAGGCAATCACAAGAGAGACTTTTTAAAACGCCTCACGCATCGATTATCAAAGCCCCTTTTTTAGTAAATACCGGCTATTTAACATAAGCGTCATTTTGCGCACTTCCAATAACATGAAAATCTATTCTTCAAAAAAGGCTACTTGAACGGTAGCCTTTTCCAATTATTGTTCTACACCATTTTTATACATAACTTCGGATTTTACTTTCCCGTTTTCGTAATAGGTTTTTGCAATTCCATTTTCCATGTTGTCTTTGAAAACTGTCTCGTAATGTATATTCCCATTCTCATAATATAATTTTGTAATTCCATTTTCCATGCTGTCTTTGTAGAAGGATTTACTCTTTATTTCACCTGTTTCGTAATAGCCTTTTGCAATTCCATTTCCCTTGTCGTTTTTGAAGGTGTACTCATTCCTAATTTGTCCATTTTCGTAATAGGTTTTTGCAATTCCATTTTTCTTGCCGTCTTTGTAGGGGGTCTCAGACTCAATTTTTCCGCTTTCGTCATAGAATTTTAAAATTCCATTTACCTTGCCGTCTTTGTAGGGGGTCTCAGACTCAATTTTTCCGTTATCATAATAGGTCTTTTGTATTTCAGCACTAACTCCAAATGATACTAGCAACAATAGAGCAATTAATTTTATGTGTATTCTCATTTTATTTTCTCATAAAAAGTTAAATAGGTCTTAAAATGAAGAGCCACAACAATGCGGTGGCCACTATGAACAGAAGAAAAAGTAAAACCGTAATGTTATACGGTAACCTTTCTGGATTTTATTTGTTTGGAAGCATAGTTCCCATAGAACACCCGTTGTGAATAGATCGCCAAAACAATCTTTCTTTAGGGCTAGTTTGATGAGCTAGAGCTTGAAACCCTGCTGCTTTTTCAATAAGTTCTCTTTTAATTTGAGGTAATTCACCAAGTGCGTCAATAAAAAAAAACCAATTGGCGGTTGTTATTGAATAGGCGGTCTGAGACACCTCTGATGAAACTACCTTCCCAGTCGTTTTGACTACAGTTTTTACAGTTTCATTAGGAATGGCATTCATCATTCCAGATATGCTCCCCTTTGATACATTACGAATTGAGCTACCACCAAATATGCTATTTAAATGCCCCATAATCAGAGCGTATCGAGTTATTTCTAGACCAAAACCTACACTTTTTATATACTCAATACCTTTTAAACTTTCTTCGTCAAATGTGATGTTAATTATCGTTGGACATTGTTTCATTCACTTACCTTTGGCTTTAATTTGTTATATATTAAACATTGTATCAGAGAAAATATCAAATAACTGAATTTCCCAAAAACACACGAAACAGCGTTATACAGTGACCGTTTTTTGTTTTTTCTTCTATTATGGCTGCAACTGCATTAATTCTGCTCTTCGTGTAAATACGAAAAGATTTCGAAATAACTAAAAAAGGTGGATTGGTTTAACCAATATTATTGCCTCTGCATTTACCATAACACCCGTTTTACGACATTCTAAAAGGCTACCTGAACGGTGGCCTTTATTATTTATAGCTATCCTGTTTTTCCTTTTATTGACCGATTTACTACAGGTTTAAACTAACATTTGTCTAATATTGTAAAAAAAACCAAAAAGAGTACAATGTACTCCTATAATTAATAGTGAGGATAAGCGGATTAGTCACGCATTAGAGTTTATTGAAACCCCGTTATTTGAGTCTCAACGTAAAGAACTTATTAACGATGAAGAGTTTAGGGTATTGCAGTCTAATATTATTAAAAATCCTGATGTGGGAGATTTAATTATAGGTACTGGAGGACTAAGAAAGGTTAGAGTTGCAGGAAAAAACATAGGTAAAAGTGGAGGGTATCGAGCTATATATTTATTAATATTACCCGATGTAGTTTTTTTGATGTTGCTGTACAAAAAAGGAAAAAAAGATAGTTTGACGCAAAGTGAAAATAACGCTTTGAAAGAGATTTCCAAATCGATTAAGAAGGAGTATGAAAATGGGTGATAGTATTTTTAATGATCTTTATGCATCAATGAAAGAAGCCGAATTAATTGCTAAGGGTGAAATGAAGCCTGCTAATGTCACTCGCTATGAAATTGCAGATGTAAAAGCTATTCGAGCTCAGTTAGATGTAAGTCAAAAAGAACTTGCTAATGCAATGGATGTTAGTCTTGATACAGTAAAAAGTTGGGAGCAAGGAAGAAGAAACCCAACAGGGCTAGCAAGTAAGGTTTTAACTCTTTTATCTAGAGAACCAGGGCTATACACAAAGTTTTCTGTTTAGGTATGTTTCAGAATTTTTCTATTATCATGGATAAATAGAACGAGGTACTATGACAATGTCAGAGTACCTTGCTATTAAATGTTACACTGTAACTCTTGTTGCTTCTAATTATTTCATTAAATCATGATTTAATGAAATAATGTTTTAATGATTGTCTTTGTAGAGCTTATACATAGCGTTAAATAATTCATTCATTTTCATACCTTGTTCGTTTGCAAAACCTTTGAATTCTTTATGAAAATCTTCTGTAACAATAAATTGTAATGGCTTTTTCTTAGCTTCGTTCTCATTGTCTTTTTTCTGTAAATTACTAATTTTTTTAGTGGTTAAAACGGTGTTTTTTTCTGTAGGTTTTGCCAATTTAGCCATTATTTTTCTCCATTAACTGATCGCCAATCCAGCTGATTATCTGATCACTTTTCTCTGCAATTGAAGCCCATCTAGATTCTGTTAACCCTAATCCTTCGTCCATACTTTTCCCATATCCAGCCTTATAATCAAGATACAGATCTGTAGTAATAAATCCCCAAGTTCGGATCGTATCCACTGCTTCTTTTGCTTCTGCAATAGATGCCACTTTGTTAACAATAAAAATAATACGATCCAGTGGTATTTTTGCTTGAACTAATTCTCTAGCTAATTCTAATGAAGGTTCAAGATCGTCAATAGTTGTTCCCGTTGGGATAACTATTAGATCGCTTGCTTCCGCAATTTTTAACGTTTGTTTTGAAGAGTATGGTTTACCATCTACGATTAATAGATCACATGTTGCAGCAGCTCTCAGTGCTGTTTTTTCATTTAGATAAATAGCAACTTCGACTTCTGGTGATTTTTTCGCTTCAGATCGTCTTACTGACCATTTAAAGGTTGAACCTTGTCGTTCATCCATATCTGCTACGTGGACTGACCAACCATTTTTAGCGTACTCAACAGCAGTGGCTCGGGTAAATGTGCTTTTACCACCACCGCCTTTTTGACCTAAAAAACTTAATATCATAAGTGCCTTTTTTCATTAAATCATGATTTCATTAAAACATGTTATCATTAAATATAAAGAATAACTATTCTGTAAATTATCTAAAAAGGAGGGCAAAGTGATTTTTGTTACAGCTACAGCTAAAGTTACAGTGTAACTTTTTTTGGTTGGTGTGTTGTCGATGAGAATTGTTTTTGCGTGAAATTACGGTGCGTTAGCTTTCTGAGTTGTGATGTATTACCTTTTAAAAGGTAAAGCATGCACGTACGGTCCAAAAAATATCTTGTATAAAGGTAAGAAATTAGCGATTTAACATAAAAGCGATTAAATGCAGCAAAATTTACCTTCGATATTTGGACTAACAGAATGTTAATATGTTAAATATATTTGTGTTGAAGGTTTATCTAGAGATATTTATGGAAATTATTACAAAACAGCAAGCTTTAGATAAAGGATTAAAACGTTTTTTTACAGGAGAACCTTGCCATCGAGGGCATATTTCTGAACGGTTTATTGCGATGGATAAGTGCGTTACTTGTAATTCAGAAATTGGGAAATTATATTATCAAAAGAATAAAGAAAAAATTTCAATACAAAGAAAGAAATACTACAAAGAATTAAAAGCGAAGAAACAAATTACATCTTAATTTTCACTGATAACCATCAGACTTTAAAGTTACATTGTAACTTTTTTCATAAATCAACTTTAGACCAATCGTAGCTATTAGTAATTGATGATAAAGATCGTTTTGGATTCTTTAGCTGTTTATTTAAAAACGCTTCACTACCCTCTATATCAAGCTGTAAAACCATTTCCATTTTTTTGATCTTTTTCGCCCGTCTTTTTGAGGCAAATATAGCATCGTCCTTATCCTCATTTGCCTTGGTTACTTTATTTTCTAATCTACTTATTTCCTGCTTTAAAGCCTTTATTGTGTCTGTGTTTTTACTATCTTTGAATATCAATTCATCCCTGATTTTAAAATGCTTCATGCGTAGAGCTTCATGCTCTTTGTTGTTGTCTGACAGCCGTTTTTCAGCCCATGCACGCTCATAATTTTTAGAAACTTTATTATGTAAAAAAATAATAATGAAAATTAAAAATACCGTAGCGACCAGGAGTGCAAATAAAAAGCCTTTGAATGACATTTTAAATAAAATATCACCATAGGGATCAGTTAAATAAAAAATTGAATCAAATCCCATTATCTCAAGTAAACCTCTGTTATTTCAGGCCGTTGGTGCCCTA
Source organism: Psychromonas antarctica (assembly GCF_022267535.1). Taxonomy (GTDB): domain Bacteria; phylum Pseudomonadota; class Gammaproteobacteria; order Enterobacterales; family Psychromonadaceae; genus Psychromonas; species Psychromonas antarctica. The sequence goes on along the minus strand of NZ_JAHNZV010000068.1, from coordinate 3,863 downwards.
ATTCCTGTGAAACAATTAATTTTGAATCGGAGTATGGTAAATGACTTTCTCGCATCAGCTCACCCATGCGATCCTGTGCATAGGTGTGTCTCAATCCGTGAATTCCATGGCTAAACCCTAAAGCACGTCGAGATGCAGCCGAAAAAGAGTCTGAAAGTTTTTGCCCTCCGTTGATGTTGTATGCTCGATCATAGTAAACGTTTCGATCTGTTACTCTCTCTGTCTTTTCCATACGGTGAGATTCAAGGCGGGTGGCTAATTCTGTCGGTATAAGCACCTCTCGGATCAATCCGCCCTTTCCGGTTACAGTGTAACTCTCTCCATTTCGGGCTGAGAATTTATTCTCATGGGCTGGTCTGTCGCTGGGTTTAACTTCACCGATTGGGCGTAAGGTGTGTATTTCATGTGCTCGAAGTCCTGCTGCATGGCAAATCTGAGTGGGTAGAACGTTTTTTTCAGTCATTCTGTCGGTGATCGCGTTGATCTGCTCTGGTGTATAAGCTCTGGCCTTTGTGATCTCTGCTAATTCTGATTTCACAACGGTTAAAGTTTGTTTTGGCTCTAACTTGTTCGTTACGTGTTTCATCATGCACTGTAATGCTTGTCGTTCCATATTTAGCGTAGATTGACCGACTTGTTCACCTCGTTGCTCTAGGTATGCTACAGCTTGGAATGGTGTGATTTCTCGCAAATGGCCCATTCGTTCTTCTTTCACATATTCAGCAACACGGGTTAATGCCTGCTCATAGTTCCTTACCGTACCTACTGAAGATAAAATAGAGCCCTGAACCTCTTTCATAACACTGGCGGCCTGCTTTTCAGGCGAGGAAAATCTAGCCACGTTCAAATCTCAAAATGTATTTATTAATTGTTGTGCGATGGAGTTTAAAACCTTTTTTACGATCTTCTTTTGTGAGGTTGGTTAGGATGTAATTCTGTGTATCAGAGAGGCTTGCACCTTTTTCATGGAGATCGAAGATTTGTTCACGATAAGGATCTAGTTTTGATACCCGTTTGGCATATTCACCTTTGCCCGCCACCAATTTTTTTCGAGCTCTAATCTTTGCTAACTCAACCTCTGCATTAAATTCTGCGACCATGTAAAGAACCTTGTAGTTTGTAAGAACACCAATAGGGACAATTTTAATGCCTGATCTATTGCGACAACTTAATGCCGAATCGCCCGCGTTAAGGCTCGGACTGTTCGCGCCTAAAACTTCATTTTTTCAATCGGAAGTTATAAAGATTGGAGTTTGGTTTTTGCAATCATAGAACTCATTGATTGTTGCTGTGACGCAGCTAAGCGTAACGATTGTCGTGTAATGGTAGTAGTGTCGGAGAGGCATTGTTGCCGGACGTTAAATTCTCTACTAGATCACCAGTGGGTGCTAAACCCCATACAGCGTTTTTTCCCAAAACGGTAAAGGACTAGATTTGGCTTCTTCTAGTTGAAGAATGCGTTGGACTCATGGAGTCGTATAGAGCATCAAACTAATTAGTCTTTAGTATAGTCAAACTATGCTATAGAAAGCAATCTGTAGAATATAGGTGATAAAAAATACCTTAATGCTTGCCAACAAAGGGAACCGCTACGTAGAAACTTGTTTCTACGTAGCGGTGGTGAGTTTTACTTGTAAAAAGTGTGATTTCAATCCAAAAATAAGGGGGGGGAAAAGTGAAGGGATTCCCTTCGGGATTCTCAAAATGCAAATTAACAGGTTGATTTTAACATTTTCGAGATCAAAGAAGTTACACTGTAACTTTTTGTGTAAAGGTTTTATTTAAAATGTATAAGAAAAACAGAGAGAATTTAACCAGGAGTGTTCAATGTGAACAATGCCGAAATAAATCGTTGAAATTAGAGCTGAAAGGGTAAAAAGATCTTTTTTTTTAAGCGATTAAAGAATATCCTAAGCATCAGATACGAAAAAACCACCCTGCAAGGTGGCTTTTTCGGTATTTACAGAGTCTTTACGGGACTAGGTAAAATAAACACTTACCGCAATTTTAAACATTTCCCCGTAAAAATCAAACTGTATTTGCCTATATTGTGCTTGGAATCGTGATGTGTGTGTAAAAACACTATCTTGGGTGCAACTAACTGTATCGACCAGTAATCAAGGGATTCTCGAATACTGGCGTAACGGATCAATTAGAGAAACGACGAAATACGGCAGGTTATAGACATAGCCATTTATAACCCACGAAAAGCCTAATGAACCGCATTGACGCGGGTTTATCAGACAAACCTGATAGATATATCTAATTGATTGTCATCGACGGAGAGGGGCGCTTTTTGGCGTAACTGATGGCACGTAGGGCTACCGAAAACATATGAAATAATGTGATTCGCTACACTGAGAAAAAGAAAAAAATAGTCTTAGCTGGCTAGGGGTCGGCGTAGCCGAAAACAAATTCTTTACAAGTTACTAGCATTCTCTTCTAGGGGGGCATGGGGCTATCATGGCTTCCTATGCAACGAAGGCGGAAGAATGAAGAGTTGGAGCAGAGCGACTTCATTTCTTTGCCCTTCGTCAAAAAGATAGAGACTTATGCTCGTGACTGCGTGTACAAGCGGAAATAAGATGTGGGTAACGGTTTTATCGTTATCCTCACTTATTCCGCGCTCTGCGTAGCAGATGTGCCTGCAGTTGAGCGAGTACCCCAACCTCCCATTTGCTTTATTTGATAAATCCCCCCTAACATTTAAAAGTAGGAAGCACACGCCCATTAGTTACAGTGTAACTAATTCACTTGTGTCATTCAAACTCTCGAGTTACACTGTAACTACCTTAACTACTTGTGATCACAGGGGCTGCAATGAAGAATATCCAACATTACCCGATCTTTACCGATGAAAATTTATATCCAAACCAAATTAATTGGATCGTTAAGCAGATCGAGAGTTGCAAGGATGATTCGTTTTCTGATATTGAACAGGCGAGATCAGAAATAGGCAAAATAACCACACTCCAGTTGGGAAAAAATCAGCCTAAAAGACAGTTACAACGTAACCTAAAGTTAGCGGAGAGTCATTTACACGGTTTTCGTAACTCGTTTCTAAGTGAATCTGGTTTTTCTAAGTTAAATACCACATTAAAAGTGGCTCGAAAAAGATTTTTGGATAAAGAAGCCGGATCAAAAAAACTTGATGTGACCGTGTCACCGGCAGTTTTTGAAAAGCTGAATGAGATCGTGATGGATACCGGCCTGACGAAAACAGCACTCATTGAAGAACTGATCTTAAATTATAATGATCGTTTAAATTCGGAGTACGAAGAAGAGCAGCTAGAGCTTGATGTGCCTGATCCTGACGTTAAATGGAAAGTTTATACGCGATTCTCACAAATCCAAACGGGTACATTAATGCGCTTTATTAGTAGTAAAATCGCGTATACCGTTGCTGATTTTGACGAGAAAACCATATTGTTTGACAATGACACTGAGCTTGATGCCTACCAAGCAAAGAAAAAATATGAGTTTAGCAACGGCTAACAAATGTAGTTACAGTGTAACTACATGGCTGGTTTTTGTTACTTTTACCGTTTTGGCCGCAAGATTGGGCTGAAATGGTAAAAGCCTTTTAAGGGCGAAAATAAGCGCTAGAAAGGCGAAATTTATGTCGGCAAGGATTGCTATTAAAAGGGGTTTTAAAGTGCTTAAAATAGTATTTTCGAGGTCTTTTTTTTGCAGAGTGCCTGTTTTTAGGGGCTAAATCGCCTATTTAACATAACAGTCATTTTGTGCAGGTTTATTTATATTTAGGATAAATAAATTTAATCTCGTGGAGAACCCGCAATTAAGCGGGTAGTTCTAAATTATCGATACATTAGGCAGTGGTTAGTTAGCTGTTCTTTAACTGA
>NZ_JAHNZV010000067.1 GCF_022267535.1 Psychromonas antarctica | reverse complement strand
GAAGTAGGCATTTAATTGATCTTCAAAGGTGCTTATTTAAGCTAAAAAATCGACCCATCGAAGCCGCGAAAAATGATTGTGCATAATCGCTCTGCTTTTATTCTGGACGCTATTGGTGATACCCTATAGCCGATAAGTACCCATTCCATTTCTTACTGCCTTTTTAATGTCTGTTATAGCAACATGGAACGTTTCTACTCATTTCATGCGGCGTAGTAATGAATACCTTTTTTATTCTGGTTCGTATCATAATTAAGTCTCTTTTAAAAAAATAAGTTAAGGAAAAAGAATGTTAAAAAAATCGGCCCTGCTATTAATTATGTTATCTCTTTCAAGCCTATTAGCCGCCTCAGAAAATACAACCGACAAAAGCATCTATGAGAAACCCTTAATAGAGCGTTACGTTCTAGATGAACTTAAAGCCCTGCGCACGGATCAACAAGATTTAGAACGCCGCTTAATTATTGAGGTTACCGATCGTGAATTATCGGTGGCAGATAAATCATTAGGCTATGCCTCTAATACAGTGACCTACATTTTCTATATTATTGCAGCGGTCGCATCATTAATTGCTATGGTAGGGTGGCAGTCATTGCGTGAAATCCGTGAGAATACAAAGAAAATGGCCAGTCAACAAATTCAACTTATATCAAAGAAATATGAGAGCAAATTTGAAGTGTTAGAAAAAGATTTACGCCGTAAAACTCGCCGCATTGCCGATAATCATATTGAAATTGAAAATATAAATGACATACATACACTATGGGTGCGTGCGCAAAAAAGTTCAACACCAGAAGAGCAAATGGAAATTTATGATGAAATATTAAATATTCGCCCAGGGGATCTGGAAGCGCTCACGTCAAAAGCTGATGCTGCGATTGAAATGAAAGAATTTCACTGGGCGCTCAGTATCTGCAATAGTGTGTTAGAGGTGGATAAGGGTAATATCAACGCGTTATATCAGCGAGCCTGTGCATATGCGTGTTTAGGTGCAGAAGATCAAGCAGTGAAAGATTTAGCGCGAGCTATTGCTGGACGAATATCATTACGTGAGTTGGCCGTTGATGAAGCGGATTTTGATAGTTTAAGAGGTAATGAAACATTTGAATCTTTATTAGCGAATGATGCCTAACCTCAACGCGGGATAATTTACCTATCTCGGGCTAAGGTTATGGTCTTTAGCGGCCACCACTCTCTTAAAAACGCAGTGCTTATTTACTCAGTAAATAGCGGATAGTGTTGCCTATCTGCTTGGGATCTTTATGGCCCGAAACCATAATCTGATAACGCCCGTTAACGATAAAAGTGGGCACTGCGTTGATACCTGATTGCGTTGATAAGCGTTCAATATTTGCCACTTTATTGACCAAATCAGCCGTTTGCTGTTCGCTCAAGTGCGCTGGGCTAAGTAGATTATGTGCACTAAAGGCACGCTCAATCGCTTGCTGCTTTTCTGCCTCGGACTTGTCTTTGCCCATTTGTACTGCTGCAAACAACTGATCCATAAATGCGCTATTGGGCATTTCACCAAGCTGCATTTCAGCGGCATAGTAGAGCATGGCTGCATCATGCGCTGAGCTGTTAAATGTTATATGCATCTTACCAATAGCGGATCCGGCTTGGTCACCTATTTGCTCCAAAAAGTGTTCCATATTACGGCAGTGACCACAGGTTAATGAAAAGACCTCGCTCACAGGGGCAAGGGATTTGTCATTAAGTTGCTCGGCAAGTTGCGCGTATTGCTCGCCCTCTTGGGGAATAGTCTGCTCACTGCAGGCGATTAGAAATAATGCGCCAGAAAAGGCAATAAGTAATGGTTTAATGTGTAATTTCATTTAAATATCTCAAATAGTTATTTAGAAGGGAAGCGATTTTTATTATAGCAACCTAGCATGGACAAAAAGTTATTTACAACAACAATCTTTATGTGCCGATTTTATTGGCAACATGGCAAATAATACTTTTACCATTAAAAGGGCTAAGAGGATACCTGAGCTATAAATTACAGCTGTCGGTAATAGCGCATATTGTTCTCCAATCTGTGGTGTCACTATAAAACCGAAGGTTGCAACGAGGTAGTTTACGACCATTCCCGAAATTAATGCAACGCTCAGCACGCCACCGAGATACCCCCAAAGCGCCCGTTTCCCGAGCTCTTTTACGACCACACTGAGCGTTGCAATATTGGTTGCTGGGCCCGCTAGCATAAACACTAATACCGCGCCAGGCGAAACACCGGCAAGTAATAAACCAGCTGCGATAGGCGTGGAGGCAGTTGCACAGATATACATAGGGATAGATATAATAACAATAACCAACATCGCTAAGATGCCACTACCCCATTTAATCATAAAATCGGCGGGAATATAGGTTTGTACCAATGCCGCAAAAAATAGACCGACAAGTAGCCAAACAGTAATATCTTTGACTAAATCAGTTGCAGCAAAATGTAACCCTTTAACCATGCGTTTGAAAATTGAGTGTTCTTTTAGGGTATTAGCAATATCGTCATTGGTTTGGCAGCAGCCATCTTTTGATGGCTGACTATGTTGATTACTGCGCTCTTTTGCGCAACAAGTAGCGCTCTTCTTGTTACCTGTAGAGCCGCTTTTAGCCGTTGCTTGAGCCGCTTTTTCAGATAAATCCATTGATGATTTAACACTGTTATTTGCTACTTGCTCATCTTGTCCAACCAGTAAACCGGCTACAATCGCACTGACAATTGCTGCTATTGGTCTAACTATCGCCATAAAAGGCCCCAGCAAGACATACGAAATAGTAACAGAATCAATCCCTGTCTCAGGTGTCGAGACAAGAAAAGAGGTGGTCGCTGCTTTAGATGCACCAGCTCGTCTCAAGGCGATTGCCGCCGGAATAACGCCACATGAACATAACGGTAGTGGGGCGCCCAGTAATGCTGCTTTCAGCGTGGCCTTAAAACCATGCCCCCCAAGCTGTTTTTGCATCCATTGCATAGGTACAAACACTTTTAACATGCCAGCAAGTAGCAATCCTAATAGCAGCCAAGGAGCGGATTCTAAGAATAGGTTTAGGAAATTGGTGAGCAGCATAGTTGATTTTTACCTTTTTTATTTAATGAGATCGCTTCTCAAATCGGATTGCAGCCTCAGTAGACTCTAGATTTTCCAAAATAGAGCAATGCGCGGCACTCTCTGGGCCACCACAACATGCATCGGACAATCGCTGTAGCGCATTTTTGAAATTACTTAGCTGGGCAATTTTAGCGGTGAGATTATCTAACTTGCTATCGACTACTGCTTTTACATCTGCACAGGCCCAATTGGCTTTATCTAACTCAATAGAAAGTAGCTCCGCAATATCGTTTAGGGAGAAACCAGTCTCTTTTGCTATTAATATAAAGCGCAAACGATCCGCATCACTTTCTGTATAGATCCTGTAACCAGATGCGCTGCGAGACAAAGGCGTTAATAGTCCCTGTTTGTCGTAAAAGCGTAACGTATCTGTTTTAACTTGATAACGCTGAGCAAGTTCTCCTATGCGATACATACTATTGTCCTATAGCAGGTGATGAGTATTTCTGTTGTCCTGCAATCTGAGTATAACCTTTGAGTCTAATCCAAGGTCAAGAAATATTTTATAGAAGGAAAGTAGATTACTCCGGCAAACGCATTATAACCCCTGTTAAGCGGGTTTGTTGGTCGTTGGCAAGTTCCAAAGCAATTAACCACGAAGGCACGAAGAAAGAAGAGGGTTACGATACACACCTTTTCTTGTTATAGCTTGCTTGGTGTCCTCTGTGTATTTAGTGGTGATGCTTTTTGAGTAAAGTAGATAATACGCGAGCCGAAGGTGGCTTAATGCTTTAAAGTGTTCGAAAGTCGTAATGCTTTTGTCGTGTTAAATTATCTTTATGTTGTCATCTCTCATTTTCGAGCTATTTATTCAGCGACTTAAGTTATTATTCAGCTAGCTTTATTATTTCTGTGCCACTATTCGCATTGCGGGCATGTTTGATTAAAGACTCTAATAATAGGCTGCTATCATGTTTTTTTATTGTTGATCTGTTAGCCCAGCTTAGCGCATTGCTGATGTTATAATCAAAACCTGAAGTATAACGTTCAATTGAAGAGGATCTTTAAGTGGCTAATCCATTATTAGATGAATATGCACATTTAAATAAAATAGCCTGTGAAACAGAGGTCTATTTGCAAATTATTACGCCAGTACAGGCTATCCGTTTAAAAACACGTTTAATTGGTGTTGATCCCAACATGTCTATAATTTTGGCTATGGGCAGTGATCAAGAGTGGTTGTCAGCTAAAGAATCGATTCTCGAAGGGAAAAAGCTCATTGTGCGCTTAGTGAATAGTGAACAACCAGAGGCGTATATTATTGCTTTTCAAACACAGGTACAAAAACTAATGAGTATAGCGGGGCGCTGGTTGGTTTTGGATTATCCTAAAAGCATCCAACGAGTTGCGTTGCGCTTACATTCTCGCCTACCTACTTATATCGATGCGATGATACTCGACCAAGAAACAAAAAAAGCTTGTTGCAAGGGAGTCTTGACTGATATTTCTATTAATGGAGGTGCTTTTATAGGCGGCCCGATATCAGGACAAGTGATAGACAAAAAATTTATTTTACAAGTTAGCCTCGCAAATGAGGAGGGCGCCCAAAAGATCCCCGTTATCGTCAAAAATAGCAAAATATTAAGTGGCCATAATCAGTTGGTTCAGTATGGTTTAAATATTGCTAGCACGACAGAAAAGTCAAAATCATTTGTCGAACATCTTGTTTTACACTCTCTATTTAATCAAGTGACTACTGCGAAGTAAACGCTGTGTTTTGTGGATTGTTATCGATAGCTATAACATTTATCTATACTTAGCTTATTAGATAGGTATCATTTTATAACTAATCGGGGAATAACAAAGCAATAAAGAAAAACACAATTTTGTTTATTTATAGATCTGGCTTCTTATTTTGCTTATCTATATAACTGATGCTGCTTAATATAGCCGTTAACTGCTTCGGGAACTAAGTAATCGATACTGATGTTTTGTTTTAATAACTTGCGAATTTCAGTTGATGAAATATCAAGTTGGCTGGTGGTTTGAAAATAGATCTTGCCCGATTGTAAATTATGTAAATCTTGTTTGTCGATCGTTTTGCACTCATCTACAACAGTTTGTACTGCGCTATTAAACTGGCCATGCCATCTCGGGCGCTGGCTGATAACTAAATGGCAATACTTTAATATTTCTTGCCATTGAAACCAGCTATTAAAACTGATTAGTGAATCCATCCCCATAATAAAACAGATCGGGTTATTAGGGTAACTTACTTTTAATTCTTTTAACGTATCTAGCGTATAGCTAGGCTTGGCACGATTTAATTCTCGATTATCAAGTGCGAGTTTAGGCTGCTGTTGTATCGCTAATTTGACCATTTCACAGCGTTGTTTGGCGCTACAGTGACTACTCGATTTGTGCGGTGCAATGTGATTCGGCATTAGAAAAATCTGCTGTAGAGATAATGCTTCACCTATTTCCAGCGCAGGTCGTAAATGTCCGAAATGGATGGGATCAAAGGTACCACCTAAAAATCCGATTGCTGGTTGCGGGTCATTATTGTGCATTTACTGCTTTTCTCCTTCGATATTAGCAAAAACAGGCCGTGACAGCCTCAAGCTTCAGCCAATTATTGTCACTGTTTTCAACTTTGACCGCTATTTCTAATGCCGCGCATTCAATAACGAGGCCCTCAAGTTGGCTGCTGTCTAAACGTAACAGTAGGTCGCTTGTCAGCTTTTGTTTTGCTGGCCAGATTTTTTGCAGGCTAAGCAGCTGTGCAATCGGCGTATGCTGGCTTTGATAGCTAAGCTTGAGCAGTTTTTGTATCTCATTACTGAGCGCTGTACTGAGTAGAAGTAGTTCACTACCTTCCGCTTTTAGCTGCGCTAAAATGCGCGCTGCACGTGTAGGATCACCCGCTAATAAACTATCAATCCATTGGAATAGAGTGAAGTGATTATAAGTGGTGATACTTTGCTCTACCAGTTGCAAAGTGAGGTGCTGTTTTGGGTACAGTAGCGATAGTTTTTCAAACTCTTGTTTAGCCGCTAATAGGTTACCTTCAAAATGAACACAGAGATAATCAACAACCTCTTTGCTTGCGTGTAACTGTAATGACTTTAGGCGTTGGAAAATCCACTGTGGGAAACGATGAGCAGGTGGGGAGTTAGTACTTACAAATATGCCTTGTTGCTCCAGCGTTTTAAACCAAACGCTACCCATTTGCTGACTATTAAGTTTAGGCCCTTGTAAAACTAGCAGGATATCGGGGTTTAATAATGGCGTAATCTCACGAATAAAAGCGGTATTCTCTTTACTAGTTTTGCTAAAGGTTAGCTCGATTATTTTTTTTTCAGAGAAAAGAGAACGGCTATTAAATTCACTAAAGATCAAATCACTGGCAAATTTCCCCTCTAAGCTAAAGCTAAATTTTTCTAAATAACCTTGTGATTTACCTACTTGCTGAATCTGCTCAAGTGCTTCTAAGCTAAGCAGCGCTTCATCACCAAAAATAAGGCAGCAGTTGGGTAACTGTGGCTTGAGGTGTTGTAGCAATTGTTCTGGATAAATACGCATTGTTTATTGTGCGCCGCTTTTATTGGTAACGATTAGGTCCTTTTTCTTGTTTTTCAAGCTGAGCATCGTTGCGATGATATTATCGGCAGCAATCACGCGCAGCTCTTTGGTTAATAGTTCGGCTTCTCGTGATTTAGCCAATGCTTGTGCTGGATTTTCAAGGAAATCACGATATAAATTGACGGAAAATGATTGCGCTTGATAACCTGGCTGCTGGATGCTGTAGCTTAAGTTATAAGCGATCTCTTGCTCTGCATTCTGTGCATTAACATAAAGAGAGATAGTGCGCGAAGAGCGACGTTCACTAGCAATACTAAGTGTTGCAACATCAGCCGCGGGTGACGACACAATGCGGATGCCCGCACCACGTAAGCGAAGTTTTACTAAGCGTGTTAACTCGCTATTTGGCGCGTTACTTTGTAAGAAAATCTGTGGATATTTTTCAGTAAGACCATCATTGTGTTTTAAATGGAAGCCACAACTGCTAAGTAATAAAAGCGATAATAACGTTAAGCTAACTTTGAGGGAAAAAACGTTGAGCGAGAGAGAGTGCATAATAATCCTTGCAAGTTATCGGATTTGAACGGTTAGGGGGGGAGCGGGCTCCCCCCCCTATGTTATTAACTAAAAAACATTTAGTTAGCAACAATGTTCAATAGTTTACCCGGTACAAATATGATTTTGCGAATCGTTTTGTCCTCGGTAAATTTTTGTACATTTTCATCATCCAATGCCAGAGCTTGTACCGCATCTTGCTGAGCATCGGCCGGAACCGTTAGTTTTGTGCGTAATTTACCGTTAACTTGCACGATGATTAGTTTTGAATCTTCAACTAATGCGTTCTTATCAATACTCGGCCAAGGTGCATTTATGATCTCATTGCCTTCGCCTAATGCCTCGAATAACTCTGCTGAGATATGCGGGGTGATAGGGGATAAGAGTTTTACCACCGCCACTAACGCTTCTTGTAAAATAGCGCGATCCTGCTCTGCCTCCGTCGCTGCTTTACTTAATTTGTTCATCAACTCCATTACCGACGCAATGGCGGTATTAAATGTTTGGCGGCGACCAATATCATCTGTCACTTTAGCAATGGTTTTATGCAATTCACGACGCAGTGTTTTTTGTGCTTCGGTGTGTGATTTAAGATCTAAGTCGCTAACAGATCCCAATGCGATATGGTCAAATACAACTTTCCATAAACGTTTTAAGAAACGCAGTGATCCTTCAAGTGCCGAGTCAGACCATTCTAGTGTTTGCTCAGCGGGTGCTGCAAACATCATAAATAAACGCACACTATCGGCGCCGTATTTGTCGATCATCACCTGTGGGTCAATACCGTTATTTTTAGACTTAGACATTTTACTCATGCCGTCATAAATAACTGTTTGCCCATCTTTTGTTTTAGCGCCAATGACTTTGCCTTTCTCATCTGTTTCGGTATCAACATCTGTTGGTGACACCCAAACTTTACCGCCTTTATCATCTTCATAATAATACGCGTCTGCTAATACCATCCCTTGAGTCAGCAGTTTTTTGTACGGCTCGTCGCAGTTAACTAAACCAAAATCACGTAATAATTTATGGAAAAAACGAGAATAGAGCAGATGTAGGATAGCGTGTTCAATACCACCGATATACTGATCTACCGGTAGCCAATAGTTAGCCTTTTCAGGATCTAGCATTTTGTCATCACATTGTGGTGAACAGTAACGTGCGTAGTACCAGCTTGACTCCATAAATGTATCAAAAGTATCGGTTTCATGGGTTGCCGGTTGCCCATTATAAGTGGTTTTTGCCCATTCTGGGTCGGCTTTTATTGGCGAAACGATGCCGTTCATCTGCACATCTTCAGGCAGGATAACAGGTAACTGATCTTCTGGGACAGGGACAACTGAGCCATCTTCTAGATTCAGTACTGGTATTGGAGAGCCCCAGTAACGCTGACGGGAAACACCCCAATCACGTAAGCGGAAGTTAACTTGGCGCCTACCTTTATTTTCGTTGACGAGTGTTGCTTCAACCGCATCAAATGCTGCGCTAAAATCTAATCCATCAAACTCGCCGGAGGCAAAACAGACACCTTTTTCAGTGTACGCTTCAGCCGTAACGTCAACGTCGGCATCAATCGGTTTAATTACGGCTTTAATCTCTAAACCATATTCTTTAGCAAACTCATAATCACGTTGATCGTGAGCAGGCACAGACATAACCGCCCCTGAACCATAGCCCATTAGTACAAAGTTGGCTGTCCAGATTGGTACTTCTAGACCGGTAATAGGATGAATTGCTTTAAGGCCTGTATCCACTCCTTCTTTAGCCATTGTCGCAATCTCGGCTTCTGCTAATTTTACATTTTTACATTTATCACAAAAGGCAGCCAGTGCTGGATTGTTTTTAGCTGCAGCAAGTGCCAATGGGTGTTGCGCAGCAACAGCGACATAAGTGACACCCATTACGGTATCTGGACGTGTGGTGTAAACTGAGAAAGACTCATTGCTATTGCTTACTTTAAAGTCCATCTCGATCCCTTCCGAGCGGCCAATCCAGTTACGTTGCATGGTTCGTACTTGTTCTGGCCATTCATCGAGTTTATCTAAGTCGTCGAGTAACTCTTGTGCATAGGCGGTGATTTTAATAAACCACTGCGGGATCTCTTTTTGCTCGACGAGTGCGCCACTGCGCCAGCCGCGTCCATCAATAACTTGTTCATTGGCTAATACGGTTTGATCAACGGGATCCCAGTTAACCGTCGCCATTTTTTTGTAAACTAAATCTTTTTCAAGTAGTTTGGTGAAGAACCATTGCTCCCAACGGTAATATTCTGGCTGGCAAGTCGCTAGTTCACGGCTCCAGTCATAACCAAACCCCAATTGTTTGAGTTGCGTTTTCATATAGGCGATATTTTCGTAAGTCCAGCCTGCCGGTGCTGTATTGTTTTTAATCGCGGCATTTTCAGCTGGAAGGCCAAATGCATCCCAGCCCATTGGTTGCATTACGTTTTTACCCTGCATACGCTGATAACGAGAAACCACATCACCAATAGTGTAATTACGTACGTGACCCATATGCAATTTGCCACTTGGGTAGGGGAACATTGATAGGCAGTAATATTTCTCTTTAGAAGGGTCTTCCGTGGCTTTAAATGATTGGTTTTCATCCCAATTAGTTTGGAATTTCTTTTCAATCTCTTTGGGATTATATAACTCTTGCATATTCAGTCTGCCTAGCAATAATAAATGAAATAATAAATTAGGCATTAGAATACAGGAGCAACGGCTCGGCAACAATAAATACGATTAATAAGGCGCTTTTTTCCTGATAATTTAACTAAAAAGTAGGATTAAGTGCTAAAAAGGTATCGTTTATGCTTTATTTGGTCTAATGTTAATTTTCTTCAAAAAAAATTGAAATCAAATTAATCACTTGTTTAGCAGGTAGTAAGTACAGACAAGCGTATAATAATTTCAAGTTGAGCGTTTGAATATTAGACCCTTGGCTTGAATTTATTGGGAGGTTTGAATGGCGCCAAAAGATCCCCCTGTGTTGTTGAATGCAGATGAACTGGCTTTTTTGTCGGAGCTGCTTTCGTGCGATCACGATGAACTCATTGATTCTAATAAATTAGTTTATAATATCACCGGCTCTGCAGTCGGCGAGTCAGTACTTACGCAGATGAGTTGCGTAGGTGGGCTGCAACTTGTCGCTAACGATGGCAATCATCAGCTTGTCTTTCCAGTGCAAATAGAGCCGGATGATTTTAAACATTTGAAAATGGTGTTAACCCCCCCTGAAATTTTTGAAATTGGTATTCATCCTCGTGCTTGGCGTTTTCTCGTCAATAATAAAAACATTTATTTAGCTCATATCAACGAAGCGGGAAATGAATCTTATTTTCAAATTGAAGATCTTTCCGCTTCAGGGGTGTCATTCTTAATTGAGGAACATACAGACGCAGAATTCCCAACCGTGTTTAACGATGTTTTCCTGCAGCTTCCCAATCATCAAAAACTGGCTGTTTCAGGATTACAGATCTGTCGGATAGATAAAAAGACTGTGGCGTATACATTTCCGAAAACGGCCAATGAAGCGACGTTAAACTCATTATATGAATATCTATTTGAGTGTCATGTCAAACAATACCCTGAAGCGCATAAGGATCAATCTAAATAGAATTTCTTTTGTTTATTTTGTTTTGGTGGTTATTTAAACTGTTTGTTGGTTTTATCAACAAACAGTTTGTTTGTTGTAAAATATGCTTTACAAAGGGGATCACTAATCGGTATTATTCGCCTCGTTCCGGAGGGGTGGCAGAGCGGCTGAATGCACTGGTCTTGAAAACCAGCGACGGTTTACCCCGTCCGAGAGTTCAAATCTCTCCTCCTCCGCCATATTAAAAAGGCTTCTCAGATGAGAAGCCTTTTTTCGTTTTAACTACTAAAAATAGAAATTATCTTCTCTCATTACCTATTCCTTTCCCTTTGTCAGTTTTTAAACCCGCTTATTGTTAACATTATGCATGATTTCACATTGAGTTTTACCATTGACTAATTTACATTATTGTTAAGTAACGCAAAGAGTAGTGTTTTTTGATTATGTGATGCGTTATTTTGTAGTTACTATCTGCCGCTTGTAAACTGCTGCCATTTTAATTTAATGTATAATAGCAAATATACTCATTATCTATTCATTTATACTTGTTAAAATAAATGCTAGCTTTGTTATTGATTTTGTAATTAGAACAACTCGTTACTGCAATCAATGCCTTGCTTTTATTGATTTATACCACGCCTAAATAGATTATCTAATTAGTAAATTTGGTATAAGTTGCTATGTATCTACGGAGAAGTTTTTGTGATAAATATCCTGTTGGTTGATGACCATGAATTAGTTCGTACAGGGATCCGCCGTATCATTGATGATGTTCGAGGTATGAAAGTTATTGGGGAGGCTGAAAGTGGCGAAAAAGCAGTAAAATGGTGCCGCAGTAATGATCCCGATGTTGTGTTGATGGATATTAATATGCCCGGCATAGGAGGGGTAGATGCGATGCAACGTATTTTGCGTTTTAATGAAAATGCAAAAATCATTATGTTAACCGTGCATACTGAGAATCCTTTTCCATCAAAAGTGATGCAGGCAGGTGCCGCTGGTTATTTAAGTAAGGGGGCTGCCCCCGATGAAGTATTGAATGCAATTCGTTCTGTCCATGCGGGACAACGCTACCTATCACCTGAAATAGCTCAAAAGATGGCATTAGCACAAATATCACCCATAGCGGATGATCCTTTTAGTGTGCTTTCTGAAAGAGAGTTACAGATTATGATGATGATAACCAGAGGACAACGTGTTGTTGATATTGCCGAGCAGCTTAGCTTAGGCTCTAAAACAATTAATAGTTATCGCTACCGCCTGTTTGAAAAATTAGGTGTGAATGGGGATGTCGAATTGACCCACTTAGCTATCCGTTATGGCATGCTTGATGCTGATACTTTGTAATCTTTTAGTAATCTGCAAGACGTCACCTGTGGACCGGTTTTTTATATGAGTTCATTTTTAGCACAAGCCTTTTTAAAAACGGTCACCAGTGAACCGGGTGTTTACCGTATGCTTAATGATCAGCAAAAAGTAATATATGTTGGGAAAGCGAAAAATTTAAAAAAACGCCTCAATAGTTATTTTAATCTTACTCAAAAACATCCTAAAACATTGGCCTTAGTCTCACATATAGCTAATATTGAAGTCACAGTGACGCATACCGAAACGGAAGCACTGATTTTAGAACATAACTTCATTAAGCAATATAAACCTAAGTACAATGTGTTGCTGCGCGATGATAAATCCTACCCCTACCTGTTTTTAAGTGAACATAAACATCCTCAGTTGACGCTTGTCCGTGCGCAAAATAGAAAACGTAAAGGCACCTATTTTGGGCCCTATCCGAGTGGTGGGGCGGTACGTGAAAGCTTACATTTGATGCAAAAATTATTTCCCATTCGCCAATGTGAAGATAGTTATTACAGTAATCGCTCGCGGCCCTGTCTGCAGCATCAATTAAAGCGTTGTTTAGCGCCTTGTGTTAATGCAATGCCAGAAAAGGAGTATCAGCATCAAGTTGAGTTAGCCACTGAATTTTTGCGGGGTAAAAGTCAGCATGTTATTAATCTGCTAGTTAATGAGATGGAGCAAGCAAGCCTGCAACTTGAATTTGAAAAAGCAGCAATAAGACGAGATCAAATTCAATTGCTTAAAAAAGTGCAAGAGCAGCAGTGGGTTAGCGGTGATATTGAGCAACTAGATGTGATCGGTATTGTTTATGCGCAGGGTATTGCCAGTATTCATCTGTTATTTGTGCGCCAAGGACGAATTCTAGGTAGTCGTAATTATTTTCCAAAAGTGCCTAAAAATGCCAGCAAAGATGAAGTGATCAGTTCCTTTTTAAGTCAGTTCTACTTGTCTGGCCAAAATGGTAGAGCGGTTCCCAAAGAAATATTACTCAGTGATGACTTTTCTGAGCGCCTGGTTTTTACTGAACTATTTAGTGAATATTGCGGCTATAAGACGGTTTTAAAAATTGAGATGCGTGGTGAACGAAGTAAATTTATTAAATTGGCTCAAACCAATGCTAAAATCGCTTTACAAACCCACCTCAGTCAACAGAAAAATGTATTGCAACGCTATCAACTACTTGAAGAAAAATTAGAATTAACCGAGCCGATTAATCGTATGGAATGTTATGATATATCGCATATGATGGGGGAGAAAACAGTTGCATCTTGTGTGGTGTTTAATCGTGATGGAGCCAATAAATCCGCTTATCGACGCTTTAACATCAGTGGCATCACTCCCGGTGATGATTATGCCGCTATGGGGCAAGTATTAGCACGCCGTTTTAAAGATCCGCAAGCTCCTGAAAATATACCAGATGTTATCTTTATTGACGGTGGCATAGGGCAACTTAGTCAGGCAGAAAATATTGTTAGTTCTTTAGAGCGTAACTTTATCGGCAAGTATCCGTTGCTGATAGGTATTGCCAAGGGGGTGACACGAAAAGCAGGCTTAGAAACACTGATACTTGCTGGTAGCCATGAAATACTGGAAATGTCGGCAGATTCCCCTGCATTACATTTGATTCAGCAAATACGTGATGAATCACATCGATTTGCCATTATGGGGCATCGTCAGCAACGTGATAAAAAAAGACGTACCAGTACCCTAGAAGGTATTGCTGGAGTTGGCGCTAAACGTCGTCAGCTTTTATTAAATCATTTTGGTGGTTTACAGGGGCTAAAATCTGCAACTGTGGATGAGTTGGCAAAAACGCCTGGCATTAGCGTCTCGTTAGCCGAAAATATCTATGAAGCATTACATTCGTAAATATATTTAATCGCGAACCTAGTTAACTGTTTGCATTATGAAACAATAAAATGCAAAAATAGGTAGATTACATAAAGGATATTTTAATGCTAAACATTCCCAATATTTTAACTGGTTTTCGAATTTTTTTAATTCCCATTTTTGTGCTTTTATATTATTTGCCCGTCACTTGGTCAGCGCCGGTAGCTGCTTTTGTTTTTTTTCTTGCGGGCATAACTGATATATTAGATGGCTATCTAGCGCGTAAGCTTAATCAGCAAACTGCTTTTGGTGCTTTTTTAGACCCTGTTGCCGATAAAATTATGGTTGCTGTTTCCTTAGTTATGATTGTCGAACATTACGACACTATTTGGATTACTATTCCGGCAATGGTAATGATTTGCCGTGAAATTATTATTTCAGCCTTGCGTGAATGGATGGCCGAATTAGGACAAAGAGCGAGTGTTGCCGTCTCATGGGTTGGTAAAATTAAAACAGCTGCACAAATGCTCTCCCTTTTATTATTAATCTGGCAGTATTCGCCTGCCATGGAATGGGTTGGTTTTACTTTTTTATATATCGCAACGGGATTAACGCTTTGGTCAATGCTCGTGTATTTAAAAGCGGCTTGGCCAGCGTTGAATGAAAAATCATAAGTTTATGTTGGATAAGTAAACGTGTCGTTTAAAAAAACAGCTAACAGAGCAGGTGTGCTAAAAAAAAGATTAAAGAGTGTTGACTCAGCTCAGAAAACCCTTAAAATGCGCACCCATCGAAAGGGAAATAGTTTACTAAAACTCTTGCGATGATAGTTTAAAATATTATGTGGTATTAGGCAGTTCATTGACAATAATGTTGACAAGAATTGACTGGCGTTGCGAGTTTACTCGTGATTATCAACCCGTAATTAATGTGATGCGGTACTAGCTCAGTTGGTAGAGCACGACCTTGCCAAGGTCGGGGTCACGAGTTCGAGTCTCGTGTACCGCTCCAATTAAACGTTTTTGGCGGAATGGCAGAATGGCCATGCAGTGGATTGCAAATCCATCCATCTCGGTTCGACTCCGGGTTCCGCCTCCAATTTTTAAAAGTTTTGCCCGGATGGTGGAATCGGTAGACACAAGGGATTTAAAATCCCTCGCCTTATGGGTGTGCGAGTTCAAGTCTCGCTCCGGGCACCAATATATAAATTAACCAGCTTTTAGCTGGTTTTTTTATGTCTCGCATCTAAGCACAATTTGGCTTGCTGATTTTGCACCTTAAAGTCAGATGGGTATATAAATTCCTTGCTTCACCGATTTGAATAGATCACCTAATTAGTGATGTTGCTCTAAATAGACAACCTCGCCAGCTTTTCAAGCTAATTTGTCATTATTTTCTCCCCAAATTGATTGAGAAACTGAATCCTTTCAGCTGTTTATTAATAATGATTTGGTTTATAATTTTTAAACTGTATTGCTTATACGGCCCTTAGATTAAATCAATAAAAATATGAACAGCAATAGTTCAAATGCAAATATTTGTACTTGTAATAAATAGATCTTTACATTCTAACTAATTAT
>NZ_JAHNZV010000066.1 GCF_022267535.1 Psychromonas antarctica | reverse complement strand
CAATCAACGTTAAACGTCATTAAAAGTAACCTCTTTCGTTCTCAGTCATTGGCGTTGCAGCCCGTGTCTGTGGGGTCGCATTATAGGGATTGAATAGACATTGGCAAGTTTTTTTTTACGACCCGCACCCGAGTGCGCAATTAATAAACATATAGCTCAATTATCAACCGTCAGCTCAGGCGATTAAAAAGATATTCCTGTTCACCATTTACTTTACAACAATTAACTACCTACATATAAGAGACGCCACAACAATGAAATCATAAAATGAAAGTAAGTAACCTCTTCAAATCTTATTTATTATATAATCACATCGACAAGAGGAGATTATGATGGCTGGATTGAGTTTATTAACGTTATTAGATGATATAGCATCGGTTTTGGATGATGTTGCTGTTATGTCTAAGGTAGCGGCACGTAAAACGGCTGCGGTCTTAGGGGATGATTTAGCCCTTAACGCGCATCAAGTATCAGGTGTACGTGCTGAACGTGAGGTCCCCGTTGTATGGGGGGTTGCAAAAGGATCATTTAAAAATAAGTTGATTTTGGTTCCCGCCGCACTATTAATAAGCTCGATTGCACCTTGGGTCATCATGCCATTGCTATTAATCGGCGGCTTATTTCTGTGCTTTGAAGGTGCAGAGAAAATTTTTCAAAAATATAGTCATAATACCGATCCAGCGATGAAAATAGCAACAGTAGCTACAGAGCAAGCCAACAGTGAAGACTTAGTAGTTTACGAGCAGCAAAAAATAAAAGGGGCGATCCGTACTGACTTTATATTATCAGCAGAAATTATCGTTATCTCGTTAGGTACTGTTCAAGAACATCCATTACTTACTCAGTTTATCGTAATGAGCCTTATCGCGGTATTAATGACTATTTTTGTCTATGGGGTGGTTATATGTATTGTCAAACTTGATGACTTGGGGTTTTATCTACAAGATAAACAATCGAAAATAGCGTTTTTTGGCATTGTTGGTCGTAGCTTAATCTCCATTGCACCAAAATTAATGAGATTACTCACTATCGTCGGTACTATCGCAATGTTCTTAGTCGGCGGAGGCATTGTCATCCATAACATACCTATCGTTCATCATTTTATAGCCACTGCCATTAGCAGCTTGCCTGCTATCTCATATGTTTCTGCTAGTTACATTATCGTTGGCAATGCTTTAATAGGACTAATCTGTGGTTTTAGTCTTATTTTTATTGCGGCGATATGGAAATCCATAAAAAAATGCATATCACTACGGTATAAATAGCAAAGTACAGCCTCTTAGTTGACTAGCACAGAATATTCAGTGGATTTTTATTATGACCAATATTACTGTGACAAACCTCTATAAAAACATAAGCTTAAGTTTTTATTTGGCGATTAACAGCTTATTCTAAAATGACTGGGATCGTTGCACTGTGCTAAATGGAATTGGCACGTAAGGTTTTACCCGTGATAAAAATACTTTATTATTGTTTATGCTCAGCTTTACTGTATTTTCCTACACACAGTATTGCCAAGCAGAAAATTTTAGTTATCGAAAGTTACCACTGCGACTTCGATTGGGATATCAGTTATAAGCAAGGCATCCGGTCTGTATTACAGGATCAGTTTGAACTGTATTATTTTCAGATGGATACCAAACGGATTGAGACCTCTTTATATCAAGAACGCGCCGATAGGGCGTGGGCTATTTATAATCAACTTGATCCAGATTTGGTCATTTTAGGTGACGATAACGCAGTACAGTATCTTAGCGACCATTTTCTCCAAGTCACAACCCCTGTTATCTACCTTGGGTTAAATAATAACCCCCGTCATTACAATATCCATCAAAGTCAAAACATCTCTGGCGTATTAGAAAGACCACTGCTTAAACGCGCAATCCCGATTATTGATCAAATATTGCCACAGAAATTGAAGCGTGTACTGGTTCTGTTTGACGATAGCATTGTCGCAGAAACTATTGTAAAAGAGGCATTTTCAAGTGATGTTCAGATGGAGATATTAGGTATTGAAGTAAATATACAACAAGTTGGTGACTGGTCTGACTGGAAACAGGCTGTACTGAGTAGTGCAGATAACAATTATGATGCGCTATTCATCGGCTTATTCCACACACTTAAAGACAGTAATGGACAGCATGTTCCCGAAGAACAAGTTATTGAGTGGTCAGCAGCAAACACACCGATTCCTCCATTCGGTTTTTGGGATTATTCTATTGGCGAAAATAAGAATATCGGAGGGTTGGTTATATTTGGTTTCGAACAAGGAAAGTTAGCAGCGGAGATGGCCAAAGAGATCCTTTTAAACGGGGTGCCCCCGTCTCAGCTGAGGGCGAAAACAGCTGAAAAAGGCCGTTATCTTTTTAGCCGCAAAGCACTGCAAAAATATGATCTGACACTCCCAGAAAATATTGCTAAAAAAGCAACCTACATTGAATAACGAATCTTACGCCCTAGTTGTTAAACTTAATATCACCTCTTCTTTTTCTATTGGCGATAAAAAATCGCGATACCCTACGCAAAATCATCACCTTAAAATACTACAAATCTCCAGATAACTAACAAAGTGACTACTTTCGTCAATATTTTTGTTTGCAAAAATTCTAAATAAATAAAAACAGGTTACACTTTACTCATGCTAATGAATGCCCACTTAAAAGGAAAATCCAATGAAACTGTTTCTTAAATTACTTGCAGGGTTAGTTACCTTGTTTATTGTGACTATTGTCATTCTCTTAACAGTGATTGATCCCAATGATTATAAAACGCAGATTCAGACTCAAGTCAAACAAGCAATTAATCGGGATCTCTTAATTAATGGCGATCTCAACTGGTCATTTTACCCACAACTTGGATTTAGCAGTGGCGAGATCGAACTACAGAACCCTGCCGGTTTTAATCGTAAAAATTTAGCTAAGATAGAGAGCGCTGCAATCGAAATAGCGGTATTACCACTATTTAAAGGTGAAATTAAAATTGGAGAGCTAACCCTCAATGGTCTGGTCTTAAATCTAATCACCAACAAAGATGGGTCATCCAATCTTGATAATATGCTTGTAGAAAAAACATCAGAGACGCCTGAACAAACAGAGAAAAAGCAGCCGACAAGTGAAAACACGAGATTCTTTGCTGTTGATAAAGTTCAATTAGCAGGCATCAATATCAAAAATACAGTCATTGAAGTGCAGGATTTAAAAGCGGCTTCATCCAGCAAACTAGATATTGACCATATCCGTCTTGGCAAATTTTCATTAGGCGAGGAAACAGATTTATCTGTTTTAACCGAACTAATCGTGGCACAAACCACTGGTCACATCGAATTGCAAGCCACATTAATTGTAGCGCCTGATTTTTCCACCCTGCAAATTAACAATCTCAATTTACAAACAATAATGGCTGGCGACAAGTTACCTAACGGCAAGATCAGCAGCGTAATAAGTAGCAACATTATTTATGATCTAACAAATAGTAAGGCGGATCTGACTGACTTTGTTTTACAAGTTGATAAAATAAATTTGCAAGGTACCCTCTCCGTACAAACAAAAGCCAAAACTAAAATCCGTTTCGCCCTGCAGGGAAACGAATGGGATCTTAGTCCCTATCTAGCAACAACACCGGAAAAACCTGTCGACAAAAAAGTCAGCACAGATCAACAAGCAGCAACAACTGCGGAACAAGAACCGGATCTAAGCTTCCTAGAGGATCTAGATGTTAAAGGTACATTAACAATTGCAGGCATTAAAGCATCGGGTATTACGATTGGGAAAGTCGATACAAATATTCAAATAAATAAAGGCAAAGCGCAAGTGACCCCTCTAACTGCACAATTATACCAAGGTTTATTAACACTAAACGCTTGGGTCGATAATGCCAACGGGGCCAATAAATACCAACTTGCAAGCAGCCTTCAAGATGTAGCGATCCGTCCATTGCTGATCGATGCCGCCGATATTGATCTGCTTAGTGGTAAAACAGCCTTTAATTTTAAAGCATCAGGGCAAGGTTTAACCACCGAGAAAATCAAATCTGGCTTAGCAGGCTCAGGAGATTTCAAGTTACTTGATGGTGAATTATACGGTATTAATATTCCACAAGAAATACGTTCATTTAAGGCTAAATTAACAGGCAAGCCGGCTCCGACTGAAGATAATATTAAAAAAACTGATTTTGCTTCACTGAGCGGTGAGTTCAACATAAAAAAAGGCATAGTTGATAATAATAAATTACTGATGTTATCACCCGTTATGCGCCTAGATGGATTAGGTTTAGCCAATATTTTAAACGAGTCCCTAGACTATAAGTTGGGTATTACACCGCTATCAAAAAGTGATGAGAAAACAGAGTTTGACGATCTTGGTGGTGTGACAATACCCTTGCTTATCAAAGGCTCATTTACCGATCCCAAATTTTCTTTAGACATGGAAGGAGCGCTAAAAGAAAAGCTTAAAATGAAAACCCAAGAACTTAAAGAAAAAGCCAAAAATGAGATTAAAGAAGAAGGTAATACATTAATCAAAAAAGGACTTGGGAAACTGTTTAATTAACCCTACTAGTATTTATGTTAAAGCCCGATAAAGTAATTTATCGGGCTTTTTTTATTTCATTAAAAAAGGCTTTCGGCACTGATAAATAATGGATATAGCGGATACTTACATAAATAACCATCAAGGTTGCAATCACCAATTCCATATAAGCCAGTTGTTCTGTCATAGCAGCTAAAGGGAGATACCCTTTTATTGCTAGAAAATGACTTGTTTTAAAAAGCGCAGTGGCGCCAACAACCAGTGGGAAAGTGAACACTGAATAGGCCGGAGTAAAAGGCAAACGTAATAGTTTT
Organism: Psychromonas antarctica; assembly: GCF_022267535.1. Taxonomy (GTDB): domain Bacteria; phylum Pseudomonadota; class Gammaproteobacteria; order Enterobacterales; family Psychromonadaceae; genus Psychromonas; species Psychromonas antarctica. The sequence continues at coordinate 10,742 of NZ_JAHNZV010000066.1, read as the reverse complement.
ATCAGGGCTAGATAAGCAAATAAAGTCATCACAACAGCAAGAGTTGCAAGCAGCGCAACCATTAAATAGTTGGCTTGCGTGGTCGACGCAAAATACCCCACCAATAATAAACTTGCCGGTGTTGCTAAGATAATCAGTATGGGTTGTTCGTGCTCACAAAGTTTCTTAGAATAGAGTAGCCGATATAATACCGTAGGTAACAGCAGCGCATAGGCCAACAAAGCCCCTCCGAATACCAGGTCAGCGAGTAGCGGATAAAGACCTCCGGGATGCATAATCAGTGCAATCACAAGGCCAATAGGTGGAATAAACCAACTGGGTAAAATATGTTCCAATTTAAACGACTTACTGCGGTAGTAAATAAACAAAAGCAAAAAACATAAATGCAAAATAATAGCTAATGAGCTAATAATTTGTCCTAACAGAAAATGATATAAAGCGATATTATTTGCCACCACCATCGTTGCCATTGCTAGTGTTGGCGTTACACTGCCGCCGATATAATGTTGCAGATCTTGTTTTAAAAGATGTGGATTAACTAAAAACTTAAAAACAAGAGGCACTAAAATGCAGCTTGCCAAGATTGTGCCAAATATCTGTCCGGCACCTTGTAGATTAACGGCGTTTTCCCAACACAAACCTAAACTGGCAATCCCTAATGCAAGACCTGCTAATGCGCTTGGAAGCTGAGATAAATAGTTATTAATAATTTTGAGCACAAGGACAACTTAGTCAATATCTAAAAAAAATATTATATAAAAACATCAGCAGTAAAAACAGTTTAAAGTTACTTATGGTTCAATTAAACTTAACGTTTCACTTGCTAAACGCTATTAAGAGATATTTATGAACATCACATTAAAACAGTTACAGCTCTTTATTTGCATAACCCAAGAGAAAACCATTACAGCCGCAGCTCAAAAACTTTTTATCAGCAAGCCAGCGGTCAGTATGGGGCTGGCTGAGCTAGAAAAGCAGCTTGGCCAGAAGCTTTTCGATCGTAAAAATAATCGTCTATTGTTAAATCAATGGGGAATGCTGTTACTACCACTTGCCGATGAACAAATTGAACGAAGTAAAATCATCACACGTTTATTTGAACAGCAAACTAGCCTCACGGGAAAATTAAGAATCGGTGCCAGTAATACCATTGGTAATCATGTTGTCCCATCTCTTTTATCTGACTTTCGAGCAGTAACAAAGCATCACAAGCAATCCCTACTCATTGCCAACAGCACCACTATTTGCAAGCAGATAAAAGAGTATGAGCTTGATATCGGTTTAGTCGAGGCTTATGTTTTTGATCAGCAGTTACAATCTATTCGTTGGCTGAAAGATGATATGGTGGTGGTCTGTAATCACGCGCATCCACTCGCTAAAAAGAAAATACTAAGCTTAACTGATTTAGAAAATCAAGAATGGATTTTGCGAGAAGCAGGTTCCGGAACTCGTGAATTTTTTATTAAAAATATTGGTGAAAAACTGACAGATTATTTGGTCACTTTAGAGTTAAATACTACTGAAGCGATTATTAATTGTACCTCGGTTGGACTGGGTATCACCTGCATATCGAGACTAGCGGCTCGGCATGCGCTTAATGATAAACGTTTAATACAACTTAACCTTGAGCTTGATATGTCACGTGATTATTGGCTGGTTTGCCATAAAGACAAGTATCAAAGCCCACTATTAAAACAACTGATTGAGTTTTCGTTGGACTGGCAATTACCTTTTTAAAGAAATAAAAAAATGCGCTAGCTTCGAAGCAAGCTGGCGTGCCTGATATACCCGTTGCCAATCAAAATACGTTTTGTATCTTGAATGATAACGGGTATAACATGAACATTGCTTGCGAATGTTATTTGATAAACGGCGTATTGGTAGTGACATGTATATTCTGAGCACGATGACGTAATAAATGGTCGAGTAATGTAATAGCCATTTGAGCTTCTGCTATTGGCACTGCTCGGATCCCCACACAAGGATCATGTCGCCCCTTGGTTATCATCTCGGTGGCTTCACCATCCACGGTAATAGTACGGCCAGGGATGGTTAAACTTGAAGTCGGTTTTAAGGCAATATGCGCAATAATATCCTGTCCCGTTGAAATCCCCCCCAAAATACCGCCTGCATGGTTTGATAAAAAACCATCTGGTGTCATCTCATCACGGTGATCAGTACCTTTTTGATTGGCAACGGCAAAGCCATCTCCAATTTCCACCCCTTTCACGGCATTAATACTCATTAACGAATGTGCTAACTCTGCATCTAAGCGATCAAAAACGGGCTCACCTAAACCAACCGGCACACCCGAGGCGACCACTGAAATTTTAGCGCCAATGGAGTTACCTTGTTTAATTAAATCGCGCATGTAAATATCAAGGGCTTCTATTTTCGATGCATCGGGAAAGAAAAATGGATTTTTTTCCACTTCATCCCAATCAATTGAATCGGGTGTGATATTGCCTAACTGACTTAAATAACCGCGTATTTCAATGCTAAATTGCTCTTTTAAGTATTTTTTAGCGATCGCGCCAGCAGCAACACGCATCGCAGTTTCTCGTGCTGATGAACGGCCGCCGCCTCGGTAATCGCGGTGGCCATATTTTTGATGATAAGTGTAATCAGCGTGACCGGGACGAAATAGATCTTTTATAGCTGAGTAATCTTTAGAACGCTGATCTGTATTTTCTATCAGCAGACCAATACTACAGCCTGTTGTTTTGCCTTCAAATACACCTGATAAAATCTTAACTTGATCGCCTTCCTGGCGCATCGTTGTGTAGCGAGATTGCCCTGGCCGACGTCGGTCTAAATCGTGCTGAAGATCCGCCTCGCAAATCGCTAGATTAGGTGGAATACCATCAACAATACAACCCAATGCTGCGCCATGGCTTTCGCCAAAGGTGGTCACTCTAAAAAGTTGACCGATACTGCTTCCTGCCATAAATTATTTCCCACTTAACTAATGAACTTTAAAAACAAAGCTTAATGGCTCTATTTTATTAAATTTATATTTTAATATTATCCAGTTGCGCTTTTGTTAAAACAAACACACCATGGCCACCAGCGTTAAACTCGATCCATTCAAAGGGGATCTCTGGGTACGCTTGCTGCAAGTGAACTTGCGAATTACCCACTTCCACAAATAACAGACCATTTTCATTGAGTCTATTACCCGCTTGATTTAACATTTTACGTACTAGATCTAAACCATCAAAACCAGATGCCAAACCAAGCTCGGGTTCATGTTTAAATTCAGCGGGTAAGTTTGCCATATCTTCGGCATCAACATAAGGTGGATTGGCAACGATAAGATCGTATTTTTCATTTTCCACGCCAGAAAAAAGATCCGACAACATAGGAATAACCTGTTGCTCTAATCCGTGTCCTTGAATATTAATATCAGCCACTTCTAAAGCATCGTCAGAGATATCAACGGCATCCACTTCCGCATTTGGGAAAGCATAAGCGCAGGCAATTGCAATACAGCCACTACCAGTGCATAAATCTAAAATTCGCTGCGGCGCAGTTTTTAACCAAGGTGAAAAGCGACAATCAATAAGCTCAGCAAAAGGAGAGCGCGGCACTAGGGTGCGCTCATCCACATAAAACTCTAAGCCAGCAAACCATGCAGTATTCGTTAAATAAGCTACCGGAATACGTAAATCTATGCGTTTTATAATCAGTGCTACTAGCATTTCACGTTCACGGCGGGTTAAACGGGCGCTACCCATTTCGCTACTACAATGTAGCGGCAAACTTAATAAAGGCATAATGAGGCGCGTCGCATCATCTAACGCATTATCGGTGCCGTGACCGTAAAACAGACCAGCACGGTTAAATTCTGTCGCTGCCCAACGAGTCATATCTTGAATCGTACGCAGTTCATTAACCGCTTCATCGCTAAAAATCGTGTCCAACTTATTCTCCAATTAAGGTAAACTGCCGCTATCAAAAGTTAGATTTGGAAAGACCATGACCGATAAAAATAAAAATGATGATTTTTCGCTCTTTAGCGCAGAGTTTTCAGGTATCAAAAAGTTGCTACAGGATACCATAAAACTACCCACTAAAAACATTAAGAAAAAACAGCTCATTAAACAAGCCATGGTCGCTTCATTTGAAACAGATCATTTCTCTGACGGGTTTGAACCGCACTTAGCTGAAGAAGGTCCCGTCCGTTATCTGCGCCAAGATGCTCAAAAATATTTGTTAAAACAGCTGCGCCGCGGTGATTTTGCGCCAGAGATAATTTTAGATTTACATGGCCTGACTCAAGAAGAGGCAAAACGAGAACTCGGCGCTTTAATCGCCTGTTGCAAAAAAGAAGGATTGTATTGTTGCAGTGTAATGCACGGTGTAGGCAAGCATATTTTGAAAAAGCAGGTGCCTTTGTGGTTGGCACAACATCCTGATATTTTAGCTTTTCACCAAGCACCACTTGAGTTTGGTGGCCACGGTGCGCTATTACTGTTAGTGGAACTTGAAGACTGGCAACTAAAACGGGAATATAGCCGATAGATTATTTAGCACGTTTGACGCTATTAAATTTATTCTAATTAACGCCTTTCTGCCGAGCGAGTCGTCATACCATTTTATTCAATAGATGTTCTATTTAGGCACGGAGAAATGGATGAAAACAAGGCATTGATTGTAATCACCCGTTGTTCTAGTCACAGAATCAATAACAATAAAGCCGCCTGAATATTTCTGAGCGGCTTTTTATACTTTATCCGAAAATCTATTTAGTCACAAAAAACCGCGCGTTTATCGGTACGTTGCAGAGGCGCTTACAGCGCGGCTGTTAATATCTGACGACTGACCGCTAAGCTTATGGCTTTATTTTCACCCAACTCAAGCATGCCATGTGACTCTAGTTTTGCGAGCAGTAAATCAATGTCAGCTTCCCCTAACTTAACATCCGATAAACGGATTGGCATTCCCATCCGTTGGAAAAAATCTTCAGTCATTTTAATGGCTTGCACTATCTGTTGGTCTTCGCTGCCAGTGTTTATTTGCCAAATGCGCTGTGCATATTGTAGTAACTTGCCATGCTTAGCTTTCTGGCATACTTTCATGACGGCAGGTAATACAATAGAGAGAGTACGCGCATGATCAATCCCGTAACTACCCGTTAACTCATGACCAATCATATGAGTCGACCAGTCTTGCGGCACCCCCGCCCCGATTAAACCATTAAGTGCCATCGTTGCTGACCACATAATATTAGCACGCACCTCAAGATCATCTTTACTCTCTGGCTGTAATGCCTTTGGACCTTCTTCAATTAGAGTCTGTAGTAAACCTTCTGCAAAACGATCCTGCACTTTACCGTTAACACTATAGGTCAGGTATTGCTCCATAGTATGAATAAATGCGTCAACTACTCCATTACTAATCTGGCGATCTGAAAGCGACAAAGTAACCGCGGGATCGAGTACTGCAAATTGAGGGCGTACAACAGGGCTCGAAAAGGGTAATTTATTACCATCACGAGTGACCACTGCATTCGTATTGGTTTCACTCCCAGTCGCTGGCAACGTTAATATCACACCAATGGGCAATGCCGACTCAATCTTTTGCTGTTTAACTAATATATCCCACGGATCATCACCTTCAAAAAGAGCTGCTGCGGCAATAAATTTTGTTCCATCTGCGACAGAGCCACCGCCGACAGCCAATAAATAGTCGATTCCGTGCTCTTTAATAACTGCCTGCGCTTTCATTAAGGTATCGTATTTCGGGTTAGGCTCTATACCGGAAAACTCAAACCAAGTGTGATCTTTTAATGCGTTAACGACTTGATCATAAACACCGTTATTTTTAATTGAACCGCCACCATAAGTCACTAATACTTTTGCATCCAGTGGGATTTCATTTGTCACCGCACTAATTTGACCTTGGCCAAAATGAATCCGTGTCTGGTTTTGAAAACTAAAATTCAACATATTTCTTTTTCCTTTCTGTAATGAAAACGGTTAAGCCGTTAAGTGGTTAAGTAGCTTTTGTGCAACCAGTTCAGAACTGGCTGGATTTTGTCCGGAAATAATAAGACCATCCTGTACTGCAAAGGCCTGCCAATCGACAACTTTTTGGTATTCAGCGCCGCGTTTTAACAATTCATCTTGTAATAAGAATGGTACAATTTCGGTTAGCTGCACCCCTTCTTCCTCACTATTACTAAAACCGGTGATCAATTTGTTTTTAACAACAAACTCACCTGATGGATCTTTTACATTGAGCAAAACTGCTGTGGAATGACACACGGTAGCAACGGCTTTATCAGCATTCAGAAATGTCTCAATTAAATCAATTGAATCATGATTTTCAACTAAGTCCCATAACGGCCCGTGACCACCGACATAAAAAATAGCATCATAATCAGCCTGTTCAATCACGGCAAGCGGCAGTGTATTCGCAAGTAGAAAATGGGCTGCAATATCGCTATCAAAGCGTTTAGTCGCCTCGGTTTGAAAGTCATCTAATTCACTTTTAGGATCAATAGGTGGTTGACCTCCAGCAGGAGATGCTAAGGCGATTTTGACATTAGCGTCTTTAAATAGATAATAGGGAGCTGCAAACTCCTCTATCCAAAAACCCGTTTTTTCACCTGTATTCCCCATGTCCGCATGTGATGTCAGCACCATTAATATTTTCTTACGGTTCATATTCCAATTCCTTTTTAAAAAGTGCGTTTTGCTCGATGAGATTAATAAAGAGAAGTTAGTATAGGCGCAGAACTTAATTTGGACAATGCAGACATAATTGATATCATTGGTCTAATAATTGATACAATAAATAATTTAAAATGGGCACGAAAGTTTATGGATATCTCATTTGAACAACTCAAAAGTATGGTGGTATTTGCCCATGTAGTCGAGCAGGGAAATCTAAGCGCAGCAGCCAAACATATCGGCTTATCACGCGCAGTAGTCAGTTATCATATTAAAAAACTCGAATCACATCTGCGGATTAAACTGCTTAACCGATCCACCCGCTCGATTGCTCTGACCGAAGCGGGTAGACAATATTACCAACGCTGCCATATTATTGCCGAGCAGGCTTCTGCCGCCAATCAACAGATTGAAAACTTAAAAAGTGAGCCCGTGGGGCTACTAAAGATAACCAGTCCGGTCAATGTTGGCCTACAAACGATTGTTCCTGCTCTCAATGAATTCCGCACACTTTATCCAAAAATAGAACTGGATTTAATGCTCAGTGATGAAGTGGTTAATATTATGAAAGAAGGGATCGATATCGCTATTCGCGGCGCACCATTGCCTGATTCAGGGTTACAAGCACGCAAACTTTCCACGCTGCCGACTTGCTTATGCGGCTCGCCTGATTATTTCAAAAAACATGGTTACCCAAACACGCCTGCTCAGCTAGGCAATCATAATTGGGTGATCTACAAGCTTACATCCGGCGTATTGGAGCTAAAAAAAGGCAACCGCTCATTTAGTGTGACAATAAAGGGATCTATCAGTACCAACAATGCCGCTGCTCGCACCGCATTCATTGAGGCTGGCCATGGTATAGGCCGCATTCCAATCTATGATGCTTGGCCAAAAATACAAGCAGGTACATTAGAGCAGGTACTGGTTGACTATAAACTTAATGATATTGATGTGTATGCTGTATTTCCACCAGGTGCCGCAGAATCTAAAAAGCTACGCTTGTTAATAGATCACCTCATAATATTCTTCAATAAACGTAAATTACCCATATAAAAAATCAGAACAGAGATAGCTGATCTGAAATAAGCTGAGTAAAATCTTTGCCCAGTAATGGCAAGATAGCCTCAGCAATAGGTCTAAGTTGTTTGTCTATATAGTGCTGATAATCGATCGCTGAACTGAGATACTCAATCGCCTCGGGTCCATTGACGGTCATCAAATAAGCTATTCGCCCTCTTTGCTGGTAACGTAACGGTCGCCCTAATCGAGCATTTTTTTGATCCGCCAAGCGGGCTGCCCGTACTTGCGGTGGCACATTCTTCAGGTATGCCGCCAAAGGTCTACGCAGCCGTTTATAATAGACAAGTTTGCTATCAAGTTCGCCAGCGTTCAATTTATTCACCGTATTTATCACTAAACTATCGATGGGCTCGCCTGCAAACACTTTAAGATATAAGCTTTTCTGAAATTCCTGAGCCATTTCAGTCCAGTCAGATCGAACCGTCTCGAGCCCCTTAAATAAAATCTCTTCACCCTCTGGGGTTTGTTTCAGCCCGACATAACGTTTTTTGGATCCCATCTCAGAACCACGCAACGTTGGCATAAAAAATTGTCGAAAACAGGTTTCAAATTCAATCTCTAAAAAGCAGTCAAGTTGTAACTCGTCTCTTAGCTTGCTTACCCAATATTCGTTAATCTGCTTTTCCAGTTCCTCGCCTCGAATTTGCGCATTCGAGGCACTCTCGCACTTCTGCAGCCAAATAAAAGTAGAATCGGTATCGCCATAAATGACTTGCTCGCCTAACTGCTCGATAACGGTTCGCGTTTCCTTCATAATTTGATGGCTGCGCAGAGTGATAGAGCTAGCCAAGCGCGTATCATGAAAACGGCATCCTTGAGAGCCCAGTACACCATACATGCTATTCATAATAATTTTAATCGCATGCTGAAATGGCTGATTATTTTCACTCTTGGCCAGCTCCCTAGCTGCGCTTAGTTTATCAAGGATACCAGGAAGATGATGTTTGCTGCGGCTAAATCTGGCTCCCCTAAAACCCGGAATAGAATCTGCTTGCGCGTCATGTAACCCTTCGATCAATCCCATAGGGTCAATCTTAAAAGTACGCATAATCGAAGGGTAGAGGGATTTAAAATCAAGTACCAGCACCCAAGAATAGAGCCCCGGTCGGGAATCCATCACAAAGCCACCTGGTGAGTGTTGCGCTTCCACATCACCTATATTGGGGGCGATATACCCGCTACGATGCAGCAACGGTAGATACAGGTTAGTAAAGGCCGCCACGGATGCACCGCGCCGATCTAATGCCAGCCCGGTTAAGCGCGCTCGCTGCGTGGCGTAGTCAACTAATTGTGCTTTAGCAAAAATGCGTTCGACTAGTAAACAATCCTGTAGGTTATAACGCGCAAGTGAAATAGGGTCTTGTTCAAATTGCCGTTGAATGGCCAGACCTTTATTATGATCGGTGCTGATAAGTTTGCCATCAGCGAGCATTGATTGGCTGACAAACTCCAAACTAAAACTCTCAAATTGCCAGCCCGCATTTTTAAGTTGATCTATACCATCGAGCACTACCCGTCCATTTAAAATAACAGAGCCTTGCTGTGGATCATCACTATGCCCTAGCCAACGCAGCGCCGAACCATCACGGCCAATGCGTAGCTGAAGGTCGTGCACTTTAGCGCGCTCAAATAATAAACGCAGATCAAAATTAGCAACCGCCCAGCCGATAATGGCGTCGGGGTCATACTGATTCAACCAGCTCTGTAAGCTCAGCAATAAACTTTTTTCATCTTCCACCCAGTGGATATTAATATCATCGACCGGCCGCGCCCCCCCTATCATCAGGACGATGGAATAGGGAACAACCGAGCCCGTAGCTAGTTTTGAGTAAGCATTACCATAACTCAATCCAATCGAATACAATTCCCGCTGAGGGCTGCATTCAACATCTAAAGATACTAATTTTAGACGCGGGGAATACTTACCCGCTTGGAGTTTAGGTGAATGGCAGAGCCAGTGCTGCCCCGTCCACACAATTTCACCACTGACACTCACGCAACCATAGATAAAACGCTCCATTAAGTAACGGTCACTTATCTTAATATCAGCTTCGAAATAGGGGATATTTACAGCGTCTAATACTAACTGCAACGCACGAAACACTTTTTGAGTAAAGCTGTAGACTGCCGCAACTGGCTGTTGTTTAAAAGATTTCAATGCCAGAAAACGGATATCCTGCACAGCTAACTGTTGTTCAGCCCACAACGTTTGTGCCTGTTGTAAATCTTGTTGCGGCAGCAAAAAGACGTAACGCTGAGCGGGAATAACCACTTTACAGGGGCCATAATCACTAGCAAGCCACAATATCAATTCAACACCTTGTGATGTTTCCAACTGTTGGCGGGAAAGGATTAAACCTTCAATAAAACGAGGCGCCTGTTCAGACATAAGTGGCAGTTACCGGAATAAGTGAATACAGCTTAGGTTATGCAATTAAGCACATTAGTCATTGCTTTCCAATATACTAACGCAAAACTAGCTTGAGAGAGCAGGGGGAAAAAAATTAATACCTATTTAACAGATAAGTTAACTTACAAACTTGTTATAATATGCTTTTTGTATTTTGAGTATAACAATGACAAACGACAATGATCCACTACATGGTGTTAAGCTTGAACAAATTCTAACCGAATTGGAACGTAAATTAGGTTGGAAGCAGATGGGTGAATTACTCAATATTAATTGTTTTACGAATAATCCCCGGCTTAAATCAAGTTTAAAGTTCCTGCGCAAAACACCGTGGGCACGTAGTAAGGTAGAAATTTTATATCTTAAAACTTTTTTCAGTGATAACAAAGCAACAGGCCACTTAATTCGCGGCCTTATTGCACAGAAGCGAGCCACATCAGTCGACTCAGAGACAAAGCCAGATGCCTTTACTTGGCCCACATTAAAAGCAAAAGAATAACCTAAATAGACATAATATAATCTGCTAATTAAAGCTGATGATAAATTACCTTTCATGCTAAAATTACTCAGTA
>NZ_JAHNZV010000065.1 GCF_022267535.1 Psychromonas antarctica | reverse complement strand
ATAACCAGTTATTGCTGCGATGATTCGCCTTGAACTACGCAAAACTAACAGCACTGTATAATATGTTTTTTAACTTTTTGATATTTAATCTAATTTCGTTTCCATTATCCAGAACTGAGGTTAAGTATGTTTTATTTTTATTTGTAAGCCTGTCAAATTCATTTTGACAGGCTTTTTTTTATCTGAAAATCGCGTCATATTTATGGCGTTATCGTTTTAACCTACTGTAATACAATATTTTTTTTGTATTGGCATAAATACTGCTTTATAGCTTGTAATAGCACACTATGAAGTAGGGTCATGCGATGGGTAATCTCAATCAACAAACAGCAGCATTGGAACAAGAGCGTTTTTCTGGCGAGCTTAAGCAATTGCGTTCACAGGCAAATTATATGGATCAACTTTATAGTGAGTTGCCATCAGGTTTAATTGTGATTGATGGTTATGGTATTATTGATCAAGCTAATCGTGTCGCGAGTTCGCTTTTAGGCGAGCCGCTAAAAGGGCAATTATGGAGCGCTATCATTGGTCGTTCATTTGCACCTAAAAATGATGATGGTCATGAAATTTCGCTTAAAAATGGCCGCCGTATTCAACTTTCTATCTCCTCCCTTGAAGGCCAACCCGGTCAGCTTATTCTACTCACTGATTTAACCCACACTCGTGAGCTGCAAGAGCATATTGGAAAATTAAAACGACTCTCATCGCTCGGGAAAATGGTTGCCTCGCTTGCACATCAAATTAGAACACCGCTTTCGGCAGCTATGTTATATGGTGCCAATCTTGCGAATAAAACCCTAACAGAAAGCTCGCGCTCGCGTTTTCAGGGGAAATTAATGAATCGCTTGCAAGATTTAGAAACACAAGTAAACGACATGCTTTTATTTGCGCGTAGTGGAGAGCAGAAAATTGTTGAAGAGGTTTCCTTAGTGGCACTGCTTGAAGAGGTGAAAGATGCGAGTGAAAGTATGATCACGCAGGTTGGTGGGCATCTGCAATGTCGTTTACCAGACCCTGATCTGCTTATTATGGCCAATAAAAATGCACTTGCAAGCGCCATGACCAACCTTATTTCTAATGCAATTGAGGCGACGGGAAAGGGCGCACAACTCTATATTACCAGTGCACGAAGGGGGGATGATTTAGTGGAAATTTCTGTTATGGATAATGGGCCCGGTATTGAAAAAGGGCGTATTGCTAAAGTAATGGAAGCTTTTTATACCACCAAATCACAAGGTACTGGACTCGGGTTGGCGGTTGTACAATCGATTACGCAAGCACATAAAGGCACTGTTGAGGTTAAATCTGAATTTGGCAAAGGTAGTTGTTTTACCTTAGTTTTACCCTTACATCGCGTTGCTGTATCCCGAGCTGAGTTACAAAATTATAAGCACTTAGATGATACACACTTTAATCAAGTGGTAGGAGGTTAATATGTCACAAGGTAAATTATTAGTGGTTGAAGACGATGCGGGATTGCGAGAAGCCCTGATCGATACCTTGTTACTTGCAGGATATAACTGCTTTGAAGTTGACAGTGGAGAGGCGGCTTTGGTCGCTTTAAACCAGCAGAAGTTCGATCTTGTGATCAGTGATATTCAGATGGGAGGAATGACTGGTTTGACCCTATTACAGAATATTAAAGATAAATATCCGACTCTACCGGTTTTATTAATGACAGCTTATGCAACCATCGGCGATGCAGTGAATGCGATGCGTGATGGTGCCATTGATTATCTTGCCAAACCTTTTTCACCTGAAGTGTTACTAAATCAAGTCAGCCGTTATGCCCCTGTAAACAGGGTAGAATCTCGGACGCCCATTTTTGGCGATCCCAGTACTCAGCGTTTATTTCAAATGGCAGAAAAAGTTGCAGCAAGTGACGCCTCAGTCATGATCACGGGTCCTAGTGGATCTGGTAAAGAGGTATTATCACGTTACTTGCATGATAAATCTTCGCGTTGTGATCAAGCTTTTGTGGCGATCAACTGTGCCGCTATTCCTGACACGATGCTCGAATCAACGCTATTTGGTTATGAAAAAGGTGCCTTTACTGGGGCCGTCCAAGCGTGTCCGGGAAAATTTGAACAAGCGCAAGATGGTACGATTTTGCTTGATGAAATCACTGAAATGCCACTGGAGTTGCAAGTTAAATTATTGCGTGTTTTACAAGAGCGAGAAGTCGAGCGTTTGGGATCACGTAAAACCATTAAATTAAATATTCGCGTGATTGCAACCAGCAATCGTGATATTAAAAAAGCCGTTGAAGCGGGTTCTTTCCGGGAAGATCTTTATTACCGATTAAATGTTTTTCCACTGCAGTGGCTACCATTGAGAAAACGTTGCGGAGATATTCTACCATTGGCTGACAACTTGCTGATGCGTCATGCGATTGACCAATCTCAAGCTATTCCGGTATTAACGGAAGCCGCAAAAGCGTTGTTATTAGCTTATTCATGGCCGGGTAATGTGCGTGAGCTCGATAATGTGATGCAGCGTGCGCTCATTTTATGTGATGGTGAACATGTTGATGTTGAATCGCTTATTTTAGAAGATCTGCAGTTTGAGCATATTTGTGATCAGAAAAATACACCGCCTGTAATGCCTTGCGAAGATAAAATTGCACCACCGAGCCAAGATCACGACGTCGCAGCATTAGGGCAAGGATTAAAGGATCAAGAACAGAAAATGATTTTAGATGCTCTGCAGACCTGCCGCGGGAAACGTAAAGATGTCGCCGAGTTATTAGGCATCAGTCCGCGTACCTTGCGTTATAAAATAGCGCGCATGAAAGACCAAGGCGTTGCGCTGCCTGCATAAAATAACTGATCGGTTAAAACTTAGTAAATAACTTCTTATATGGTGTTTGCTGAGTTTTGCTATGCTTTTTTACAGTAAAATCCCATAAGATCATTAAAGTAACAGTTTAAAGCGATCCTCTAAGCCTTTTTAAGGTCTCATGTGCAGCGATCGTTGCTCGCTTGCCACTATCTCGATATTTTTTGACGCTGCAGTAACGTTCTCATTAAGACACCTCCGTATATCATCAAAACCATCTCCGTACATCATCAAAACCACCTCAATATGCTGATTTATCAACATTAAGGTGATTTAGGTTATATGTAGACTGGTTTTTCATGAAATAAAACCTTAGTTTTTTATGATTAAAATTTTTTTTATTCACGTGTTTTTGATGTGCGTGCTTGTTAAGACATTATTGATTGTCTAAGCTTTCAATGATTGTTTTGTGTACACAGAAAAGTCAGTGAAAAGGGCGTTGTTAAAATTATACATGCTTCATATAGGTATTTTTGAGGGAAGGTGTCATAAAAGATGGAATAGGTGTCATCAGCTTCCACCAAAATAAGATCTTAAAGCCATATCTTTAAGATCCTCGCTTTTTACCAATGAAGTATTTTTTATAGCTAAAGGAAAGTTTATGAAAAAAATACTATCCCTATTAAGCTTATTAATATTACTTCTCTTGCTTGGTTCTTGCGGAGACAAAAACTTAGATGGGAGTTCCGATGATACGGAGCAACAAGTTGATGATGATTCAGGGGCCACTATAACATCAAGTGATTTTTCCATTGATGAAACAGATTTTGCTGACACGTCCAACTTTATTAAAGTGCCCGGGAAATCCAATGCGTCTTCCGTAGAGTTAAGGAATAAGCCTGATGGGCTTGTGATAAGCGCAACTGATATTACTACAAATGGGCAGATTGATTTTAGTTCAGAATATCGCTACGAAACTTTTTTGTCTCAAAGTTTGATTGAAGCTAATCTGGAGCACCCTCTTTATATTGACGGCGTATTTTCCGGTATTATCGAAAAATATGAACAAGGCGCTATTGTTGTAAAAAATGCGGTGAATATCAGTGATGCTTACGAATACTTTGATATATCAGCATCAAATGATGAGATTGTAGAAAGCATCACGCGCAGTATTAAGAAGACAATGGGTGCTTATGACCACATGAATGTTCAGCCACTGAAAATATCCTTTATCCAAAAAGATATTTTTAGCAAACAACGTACGCTCAAAAGTGAACCTGTTGTGGTGATCGAGTTTCCAAAAGGTTATAAGATCCCACTTAAACCTTTGTCTACGACGCGCGCCCTTGACGTTAATGTTGACTGTGAACTTTCTGAGGCAATGTGTGATGCCGAGTTTAACTATGGCAATAGTTATGAACAAGACTTGGAGACAACCAATCAATTTGGTTCTGCAGTCTTTACGACCGTAGGCAGTAAAATAGAAATTGGCCTCGGCGCTTTTATACGAGCGAAGTATGATTACAATACAGCAGCGAGTAACGAATATCGTTTTGAATTTAAGCCAACTGCCTATTACCTTGTAAATATAGAGGCGGCTATCACAGGAGGGGCTGTGATAGCACATGAATACACATTTGATATTGTACAAAATGGTTTAGATATCCCGATTCCATTACCCCAAGGTGTTAAGTTAAATATCAATATAAAACCGGAGTTAGTTATCGGTATGGAGGAGGCTCTGAATGTAGAAAAAACCAATTTCAAGGCTTCTCTTAAATCCACGAGAACAGGTTATGTGCACTTAGTCTATTCTTCCGATGCAGATGATGGGGCTCCGAAAGTTGGCATAAAAGAAGAAGCGGACCCATTAGTCAAAGCGGGTATTAGCGTTGATATAGATACAAAAACCGATGAAGTTATTGGTTATCTTTTTCCACAAATTGCAGTCAGGCCGCAGCTAGGCTTTCTTAAAGTCGATAAGAAAATTAACATCGCTTATGTCCGAAATGGTGCAAGAGTCGATACTAAATTGCGCGGACTAATTAAAGATGACTGGGTGGTTGAAAATACTGAGATATCGGGCAGTTCTGAAGAAGATGTCTATTTGAAAACGGAACTTTATGGTCTGATAGACTTCAAATGGGACATTAAAGTTGGCGATACGGATTTATACTCCAGTGATAAATGGAAAGAGCTGTATAAGAGTGAAAAGCCGCTCATATTACTCGAGTGGTATAGCCAACTTCTGCACAGCCCAAAGATGAATCTAGTTGCCTCTAGTGAAACGCGTATCATTGATTTTGATATCCAAAGCAGTTTAAAGCAGCATATACGTTATTACTACACGACTGATGGAACCGATATTGACAAAAAAATAATTAATGATAATCGGGACAGTACGCCTTATCTTATCTGGCGTGATGAGGATGCCCCTCTTACCTTTAGTGAAGACACCCCGATTAAGGTTCGAGCGGTTGTCTTTACTGATGAAATCACCGCTAAAGACGATACGCTTTGGCGTTGGGGAATGAGTATCTCCAAACAAGTAAATGCCGCCGCGATCTATTTGCCACAGCCCACCATTGATCCCGTTGCTAAAGAGTTCAAAGACCCGTTTGCAGTTAACGTGACGGATCTTGAAGGAAATATGATTGAGTATGATCAATATGGCACTGGTGTGTATACCGAGTGTGGCGTATTTACCTGTGCTATTTCTGTGAGTAAAACCGCCAATATAACCTTTAGAACCGTTAAAGAAGTTAATGGCAACCGTTATACTTCAAACGAGATTATTGGTCATTATCGTCAATGTGCTGATCACGAAGGCATGGAGTTTGGCTCTTGTATAAATCAATGTCCTTTTCTCTGGGATATTACCTATCAACAGACTGATACCAAGCTAGGGTTTGCTGAGGATGGGAAGATTGACTTCGAACGCGCACCCATTGTTGCAGGTTCTGGTCAGGTGTTAGACGTGCTTATCTTTCCTCGTTGTGACTTCTCTTTAGGAAGTGACGATTCTGAGCTTTATAAAAAATGTGCCCCCTACCTGAACGCTTACAATGACCCCGCATTAGCATCGGGTAATTACAAACGCGTAGACTGGAATTCTAGATTTGAAGGTGAAGATGCAACAGAAGTCTGGTTTCAAACTACGGAAACAGGAAAATCACCGCTAGAATTTAACTACGCCGCCGCGAAGGTCAATGGTGCCGGGGCATTGTGTAACCGTGACCCATACCCAAATATGCCATTAGCTTGGTTGCCTGCTGCTTATAAAGAGCATTCAGTTGATATAAATTCTTACCCGGAAGCTGAAGGTGATGTGTATGTCGTGCAGGGAGCTGATAATGCCTTCAATGTAATACCTCACTTCGATGGCGAATATGTCAATTTACACGCGCTCACTCAGCCCTTGAGTTTGCCCTTTGAAGAGGATATTTTTGCTGAAATTATTGAACGAAAATCTTTTTCCTATACCTCAGGAACAGCAAAATACACCTTTGTTCCTCGTGTATCTAAGGAACATGTGTTTACTGATAGCTTTTGTTTGAGCAATCCTGGCTACTGTGTTGATAAAGGCCTCAGTGCCAACGCATTCTGTACTCATTATCCTGATTATTGTGCGCTACACAACATCACTTATACTCGAATCGATCTCGCAGGTGGAGATACAAGTGGAGGTGATGAGGAGGATGATGGAAATAGCTCGGTAGATGATGATGATAATGGTGGCAATATTGATGGAAGTTATGATGACTGGGAAAGTGGCTTATGGCGTTTCAACGTCAGTTTCACGAATGACCTCGGTAGTGGCTCAATGACAGTTAACAAGTTTCCTATTGATCTTTCCAGTGAGCGTACTGAAGGAGATTATATTTTTGTAGGTAACGACTATGGTAATTATCCGGAGGGCACTACGGTCATCTTTAGCGGCGCGCTGCAATACGATGATGGCTTATCGCCTCTGACGATGACGGATGCTATGTTTATAGCACCCTTAGATAAAACGTTGATTTTTAATGCAATACTATCTTATCAAGGTATGGATTTCCAAATTGGCTCCAGTGAAATGGCTGGTGGCCCCAGTGGTAACAGCTGTGATGGTCACTTACCGTCAGGCAGTACAGAAAAAATAGTGGCAAAAGAAACCGTAATCTGGACGTGGTCACTAGCATCAACAAGCTGTACCTTTACATTACAACCTGTGCAAGCACCCTAATTTTTTATGGATGGTTTGCCCTGTGATGATGCAGCTAGAAAACCGCCATTGCGTTGCGGCATTTGATAAGAGAAGCACCATTCAAGGTGTTAAATGCTAGCATTTACACCTTGCCGATAGAGGGATGCCGTTATTCGCTCCTAAGGTCCTTATGCTGGGCTGGCCGAGCTGATGATAAGGCATCTTGGTATATCATTAGTCTATTTATTAACTACCGGTCTGATTTTTATTCCATAACATAATATCTATCAGAGTTGCGTTACCTTGTCATGGGTGACCTTGATGGTGTTTTTATAAGACTGGCCAGCAAAGCAAAATCAATTCCCTATAATTCAGTGTATTATCTATCGCTGCCCTCAAGTCTCGACTTATCTTTATTTGCCAAAAGGAATTTGTAATGTCATTTAAAAGTAGGATAACCATTCTGGTTACGCTGTTTTGCTGCATATCTAGTTTACCGAACACTTCACAAAGTGCAGTTTTACAAACGTCATGGGAGCAGTGGGTGGTAGAGCGTCATCAGGATTTAAATTGTCCTTGGCTCATTTCTACGAATAAAGACAAGATCTGTAATTGGCCTGGAGAGTTTGTCGGCACAATAGTGGAAGATGGTATGCTTTTTGAAATGTCTGTGCAGGTATTCTCGAAAGATGCGCTAATTGATTTGCCCGGTAATAAACAGAACTGGCCGACTGCGCTAACTGTCAATAAAAACAGTGCTGCCGTAGTAGATAGCAATGGTATACCAAAAGTGCATCTTCATACGGGGGCTAATATTATTCGTGGCAAGTTTTTATGGCAAGAGATACCTGCAGCGATTGCTTTCCCCAAGGAGATCGCTTTAGTTAACGTTTTTAGCAATAACAAATCGTTGCCAATTAGCATTAATGATGATCAACTTATTTTATCGTTGCACAATCAATCTACGCAGATTGAGCAAAAGAATTCACTGAAGATTCAGGTCTATCGCGCGCTACGAGACGAGGTGCCGCTACGTTTAACTACTATCATAAAATTATTTGTCAGCGGCAAAGCGCGCGAGGTGACAATCGGTCAGGTTGCAATTGCAGAGAGTCAGACGGTTTATCTACAGTCTGCTTTACCCGCTAGGTTAGAAGAAGACGGTATGCTTAGGGTGCAAGTTAAACCGGGTATCTATGAGATAACCGTTGGCAGCCGTTTAAGTGATAACCGCACCATTATTTCAAGTAATAAGATTTCACCTCAATGGCCACAATATGAGTATCTCTCCTTTATCGCCGATTCGCGAATTAGAGAGGTCGAAATAAGCGGGGTTAAAAGCATTGATACTTCATTGGTGGATATTCCAACACCATGGAAATCATACCCGACTTACCGATTGGGATTATCCGATCAACTACTGCTAAAGACCACTACTCAAGGCGATACTGCCGCACATCAGAACCGTATTAATATTGATCGGGAAATATGGATTTCTTTTGATGGCAGCGATGCTATCGTCAAAGATAATGTTAGCGGAACAATGCATCAGGGCTGGCGATTAGATGCGGCTAAAACAGTTAAGTTAGGGCGGGCATCGGTGGACGCCACTCCGGTATTAATCACTCATTATGCAGGCAATGATGGGGTTGAAATTCGCAATCCGAAAATTAATTTACAAGCAGTGAGTTCTCTGCCGTCGGTAAATAGGATCAATGCGCTAGGGTGGCAAAGCGAAGCAGAAAAATTAACGGCAAGAATACATCTCCCACCTGGGTGGCGGGCTGTTTATGCGAGCGGTGTTGATGGGATTAGCGGTACTTGGCTACAGAAGTGGAATTTGTGGGATCTTTTCTGGTTAATGATTTTAATTGCCGCAGCCAATAAGCTGCTTGGTTTTAAAGGTGCACTGTTAATCGCGGTAACGCTTATTTTTACTTTTCATGAAGATCAAGCTCCCAATGCCATTTGGGCTGTATTACTTACGTTTATCGCTGTGATTAAACTGCCTATAGGTAAATACAAAGTGTTATTGAGCCGAGTGGCGATATTGCCAGCCGTTATTTTGCTTATTACCTTTATCAGTATCGCCATCAGTTCACTGCGCTTAGCTGTTTATCCAACACTGGAAAAACAACGTGTTACAAATTACTCATCATCTTATAATCAGCAAAATAACTTAGATGATATGCAGGAAATGGAGATTTCTCTTGCTGCTGATACAGCGATTATGAGTAAGAGACTTAGTCGGAGTAAGATTCAAAGTGATAGTGATGAGGAGGCGCCAATAGAAGAAAAACAAAACTTATATCTGCTTGGGGATAATGACCGGGTTCAGACTGGCCCTGGCATTCCCGCATGGTCATGGAATAGTTTATTTATCAACTCTCAGGGAACAGTAACAGCAGATCAACAGATTAACTTGCTTTTATCTCCACCAATTTTAACCGCTCTCTGGCGGATCCTGAATGTGCTACTGATTGGTGCAATGGGAGTGATTTTGCTACTTACTTTGTTTAAGGTTGCAAAATTTAAAGCAACAGATGACCCTAATGATAATACCAATAATACCAATAACAGCCGTAATTCAGTAATTGAATCTAAATATAAAAAGGCGGCTGATTTGCGTTCAACGGGTTCAGTTTTGCTTATTGCATTACTTTTTCCACTGTTGAGTGTTTCCATGCTACTTTTATCAGAAGTAGCCGAGGCGGCAATTCAGCTTCCTGCCACAGACGGTTATCCGCCAGAATATCTGCTTAAAGAATATGAAAATAGGTTGTTAGCATCACCACAATGTTTACCGAGTTGTGTCTCATTAAATAATGGGCAGCTACAAGTTAAAGATAAACAAATGAGTTTGATCTTTGATCTCTTTGCTGATGCCGATATTGCTATGCCGTTACCGATGGCGGGGGATACTTGGCAGGCGCAAAAAATTACTATTGATAATAAGCCTGCGGTGCTAAGAAACTCTGAGCAGGGGTTGACTATTTTTCTCTCTAAAGGCAAGCACGTTATCATAATGCAGGGGCAGGTAAGCAATGCGGAAATCACTATTAATCTTCCGCTTAATATACATAACTTCAAGGTAGATGCACCATCTTGGCAAATCGAGGGTATTCGCAAGGGAATCATTGTTAATAATAATATTAGTCTTACCTCGAAGGAGGTGCTCGCTCAGCAAGAGATAACTTCATTGACACCACTACCGGTCAAACCCTATGCAATAGTGAATCGAAGTATCACCCTTGGTAAAGAGTGGCGAATGTTGACTAAGGTTACTAAGCTGGCGCCAAATGATGAGGCTGGAACATTTAACATTGCTTTGTTATCAGGAGAGCAAATACTTTCGGCGTATCCGATTAATGAAAACAATAGTGTCAGTGTTCAGTTCCGTAAAAACCAGCGTAGTATTAGTTGGCAGTCGGCACTTCCGCAGAATGAATTACTCACACTGACCGCCGCGAATAGTCCCTCCTATTCGGAAACTTGGAGATTGATTCCGTCCTCTTTGTGGAATGTTAAATTTACAGGCATCAAGTCGCTTAAATCTGAGATTGGCAGCGGGCAGCTACAGCCGTTATGGAAACCATGGCCGGGAGAAACGTTGGCTGTGCATGTTAGCCGTCCAGAGGGCGTTGCAGGAGAAGTGTTCACTACAGAGATGGCAACGTTAATTCAGCAAACTGGTAAAAATGTGCAAAATTCTAAGCTGACCCTTACGGTACGAGCTAGTCAAGGCACTGCTTACGAAATTATGCTTGCGCAAGGGGTAAAAATTAATGCGTTAGTACATGATGGCAAAAGAATGAGTATTAACAGCGCTAATCGTGCCATAGTGCAGCTTCATCCTGGAGAGCAACAGATTGAATTGGAGTTTGAAAAACGTGCTGAGTTCACTTGGCGCAACCGCAGTGCGGATATAAAATTACCGGGTAAAAGCGTCAATATCAATATTGAGTACCACCTACTTTCAGACCGTTGGTTAATTTACCTTAATGGGCCGCCACTGGGTGCTGCAATCTTATTTTGGGGCGTACTCTTTGTTATTCTAATTGGCGCAATTGTGCTGCCAATTATTGCTCGAAAATCACAGTTGAATATACCGATTACCTCGTTGGGCTGGGTCTTATTGGGTCTTGGGTTTTCAACGGTAAATAGTTATGGTCTACTTATCATTGCGTTGTTCTTTTTTGCGATGGCTGCTCGTAATCAGTATGTTAATCCTGCCAACATGCTGCGCTGGAAATTCAATACGTTACAACTGGCTCTTCTTGTCTTAACGTTTGTCTGTGGTGCTTCATTGCTTGCAGCTATTCCTTCTGGTCTGTTATCGACACCGCAGATGCAGGTGGCGGGTAACGGCAGTTATGGGCATCTATTTAAGTTTTTTCAAGATAAAGTGAGTACAGGTCAACTGCCGATTGTGACTGTCTATAGTCTGCCTATCTGGTTTTATCGGATAGTGATGCTAGCTTGGTCTTTATGGATAGCAACACGTTTAATCGGCTGGGGTAAATGGTGGTTTAGTAGTTATTCTCGTGATGGTGCATGGATAGCAAAAGTGAAAAAAACAGATCTCAAGCAAAAAACACCCGTCGAGCAAAAACAAGGCTGAGCTTTAATCTTGATATGTAGTGATTATAGTAATTGAATGGGATCTCTCACTAATTGGTAGAATAAACTGATTTATTGTTTGTAGATGTATCGAATATTAGAGGTGCGACTGATGTCGCACTTCCATCAATAAACCATAATATTATGTGAATCGATATTATGGTTTGTTTTACTCGATCCAAAATAGATCATTTAGTCGTTTATATTAAAACTTGGTTATTGCTTTTTACCACAACTAGGGCAGAACTTAGATGACAAGGGGATGTCGTTACCACAATCAATACAAAAACTCTTATTCTTTGTTTGTGCAGTGCCACAACTAAAGCAAAATTTGGCTGTATCGGGTAATGTTTGCTGGCATGAAGGGCAAATAGTCGAGCCATTGGTCGTACTTGATTGTTTGCTTTTTTTACTGTTATCCATCAAATCAGCATTCATATTCATCATTTTGTTGCCAATACCCATGCCAACACCCATCCCGACGCCCGCGCTCGCAACATTTCCTTCGCCTTCATTTGACGCCGCTTTTTCGGCTACATCGAAAGTTTTCACGGTATTGTAATGCTCGCCATAAAGATCAAATTCAGCCTTTTTGGCTAACATTTCTTTTAATCTCACCACGCTGTCATCATCTTCTGGGACATTGATTGAATTTAAATAAAAATTAACTATTTCGATACCAAAGCGTTTAAATTCAGCACTAATATCATGCTTTAAGGTGGCCGACATTTCATTTAGTTGGGTGCTGATGGTTAATATAGAAATATTTTCGTTGATTATTTTGGTGGAAATAAAGTCTTTAATGCAACTCATTAAATGTCCACGAAAGTAATCACTGACTTGCTGTGCATTAAACTCATCAACCGTGCCAACAAGCTGCGAAACAAATTTTTTGGCATCAATAATCGTCATCCCAAATTGGCCAAAAGCCCTAACGGGCAGAAACACTTTATAAATAGGATCCAAAATAGGAATGGGCTCTTGTGTACCCCATTTCATGTCTAAGTTTACGGCTTTATTAACAAAATAAATTTCAGCAGCAAAAGGCGTTTGATTGCCAAAAGGAATATTGACTATATGCTCCAGCAAGGGAATATTTGCTGACTTCAAGGTGTGGCGACCCGGGTCTAATACGTCCAGTGCTTTGCCATTTTTATAAAAAACAGCTTGTTGGGCTTGGTTAACAATAACTTGAGTGCCCCAAACTAAGCCATCATGGGGCCAACGCCACGCAAAAACATCGTTGGGCCCATCGTATTTGACGCGATCAATTATATCCATATGTACTCCTAGTATTTACCGTTATTGGGCTCATTTATCTTCCGTTAAAGCAAGTTTACCGCCGAGATATAATTTACTGCGCGTTTCTTTAATTCTTATATCTATATCGATGGCTAAAATATTAAACTTTTTGCCAAAAAGTAATAACAATTCACGTTCTTTTTTTGATATCTCACCATCCATAAGGCACATTTCAATCATTTTTAATAACCAAGTAGAAGCATCAAGCGCTTCATCTGGCGCTAACATCTTTAACGTAGCATTTTTTTCTGCAAGTATTATTTCATCTAAAACATGTTGAGGGATGCGGCGCTTTTTGACGAATTCATTTAATAATGCCAGCTCGCTGGGATGCGTTTTACCATCGGCAAATAGAATAAGTACTAATCCTGACAGTAGTGAAATGGGGTCGAATATTTTGCCTTTCATTTTATCTTGATTGGGTTCGATGGAAAATGATTTGCCTTTTAGCGTCATAATCTGATTTATATGAGGCGAGAAGTCCTTAAGCACCCAATTCAAATCGCCATGATTAAAACGTGTGTGGCAATATTGACAGCATTCGTCATCACTTTCTGTTTGAGGCGCGCCACAACTAAAACAGTGCAGTGAATGTAAGCCCTTTGTTGTATCACTGGTTACCCCAGTTTTTCTTAATAGAGTTAAATAGTGGGCATAATACCCCGGCGCTTGTCTGATATTTGTATTTAGGCAAACTTTAGTGCCTTTCCACTTAACAAGTACAAAAACTTTATCAAACTCATTACCAAATTCGATGCTAGTGACTTCGCATAGACCGAGTTCAATGTGATCAAAATAGTAATTATTTAATTCATTTTGGTTAAAATAATCAATATAGTCAGGGTGAGCAATAGAGAGAATAGGATCTGATTTCTGTGTTAACCATGCTTTTTGTAAACGCCAAAATAGGACGCTGACTCGGTCTTCAATAACAGGTAAATTAAAGGCGGGATCAACGACTTGATAATCAGCGACACCTTTAATTTGTCTTTTAGCATTTTGAAAACGCCATTCTGCTTCCTGAGTGATTTTAGCCAATATCCAATCATATTCCCCAGAAGTAACTAATGAATGACAGGCTTGGCATTGTTCAAACTTACTCAATAATAGTGTCGCTCCACAATTAGGACATATCCCCTCCAGTAAACCCGGATTTGATCGGGTTTTAACGCCCGGTAAACGGATATAAGTCAAGTATTCAACTGTGTTGGTAAATGGTGCTAACTTATGAGATTGTTGGGCAACATCAGTCTTTATGGTGCTCTGCCGAGCACGACTCGATATTTTAAAGTGTAATGTTTCAAAACACGTGTCTGCTTCAATACCAACGAGCTCACAATCGTGTATAAAAATATCATCTAATGTGCGATGTCGCTTAAGCTGTTTTTGAATATTAAACTGAATAGCATATCGTTGATAAATACCTTCTGTGATAAAACCGCGGGCTGATGCCATTTCGTGTGTAGCCCAAGCCTGTTTAATAATAAAAAAAGCATGTTCAACACGAGCCGTGATTTGGGCTATGTCAAAGTCAGGATCAAGTGCCTTTATCTTGTTATATTGAATGCTTTGTTTATTTTCATTTTGCTTTTTTATACCACGGACAATCGTTTCAGATGTTTTCTTCTGCTGTATTTTTTTTTGGGTTTCGTAGGCCGTATATAGAAAAAATGGTAATGAAATGATAACAATCAAAGTAAACATAAAATCCTTTTATTTATAGTTTTTATAGTAGTCTATAAGAAATTTCCATCGCTTTATATCTCTTTAGCAAGACGCTAGCTTTTTGCCAAGTAGTATTAGCATTGTTATTTATGGATGACTAACGGGTCAAAATCATCTCATTAAACTTGTCTTTTAGGCAGTATTTTACGATAGCATAACTCTGAGTATTGATAAAAATTTAATTGCTAACGTAGACGCCGTAATTAATTCAATTTCATTGTTAGAGTTTGAATGGGTGATATAGGTCACAATTGCTAGCCGCATTCAACCCTCTATGAAAGAAAATAAAGCTGCGGGACTACCTTACGGCTAGCGTATTACAATTTTAGAATGTTTTTAAAGGATGAAATCGGCTTTGCCTTGATCGTATTGCCAATTTCACTTAAAAAATACAAACCTTTTGCCATCAAATAAATAATGTCGAAAGGACCTTTATGAGTTTGAAATGGTGTGGAAGGACGTTAACAATTATTTGTTGTTATCGACTAACAGCTGCGCTTTACCTTTACTATCAATACACACCATCTGTTTCTTATTAACAGCAATATCAAGTGCTCTTTTGCCTCCTGGGCAATACTTGACGGCAATGGGTGTGTTATTAGGGAGTGTATATATGCCAATGCTTTCACCAATAGTTATCAGTTGGTTGTTGTTACACTTGTAGTCATTTATAGAAAGAAAATCATCTTTAATAATTTGAGCGACTTTTTTACCTGTATTGATATCTCTAATTATTAGCTTTCGATTTTTAATTACATTTATAGGTTCTAAATAATTATTCTCGACAAGGTAGTCTCCGCAGAGCTTAGGTGATTCATTCCAATAGCCTTCATCATTAATCCAGGCTTTATTGCCTGTGCGATGACAATTTGCTAATTTGTAGTGCTTCATCAGCGATAGTGGCATCCCTGAACATATAATATTGTCATCGGTATTAACACCAGAGAGGGGGATTATTGTTGTTTTTGGATCATAGGTCATTCCTGTGATAACAAACTGATTATTATTATCTAGCTGAAATTGCTTACTGGAAAACCCGATAAAAGTGAGTGGTGTTTTCTGCTCGTTAATTGACCAAATAGAATCGGGGAGATCCCGCCATTCATGTAGTATATCCCCCGAAAAAGAGAGCTTACTTAATTGATGTATCGTGAGCTTACGGCTGCATAGTTTGACTTGGGCGGTTAGCCCAATTCAGTCTTTTTTGGAAAGCAAGTCAGCCGTTACTCACTATTTTCTAGATAATTCCATGGCAGGTAATTTTCTGGGTTGGCTTT
>NZ_JAHNZV010000064.1 GCF_022267535.1 Psychromonas antarctica | reverse complement strand
GCAATAACCAGTTATTGCTGCGATGATTCGCCTTGAACTACGCAAAACTAACAGCACTGTATAATATGTTTTTTAACTTTTTGATATTTAATCTAATTTCGTTTCCATTATCCAGAACTGAGGTTAAATAGATCCTTTAAGTAGTGAAATAATTATAGGCGATTGGGACTCAACATCAACTAAGCAGCGGTATAAACGTCGATAAAATTTACACTTTTTTTATTCCCCCTTAAATAAGTCATTGTTTTTATTTGCAATAATAACTGGCACATTTAGTGCTTACATTATAATAGTTATCTTTATTCTCTGTTTTAAGAGGTGCCACATGAAAAAAATTATCTTTGCAGCGCTACTCACCACTACTTGTGCAATTGCCAATGCTGGCGTTATCTTCTCAGATAACTTTGATTCAGAAGCAGGTGTTTCTGGTTCCTCTGCCCTCAACTACAACAGTTTCACTAACTGGAGCGTCAGTGGTGGTACAGTTGATGTTGTTGCTAACACTAACGGATGGGGGATTAGTTGTGTAGGCAATACCGGAAAGTGTGTTGACCTAGATGGTTCGAATGGCAACGCAGGCATCTTAAGTAGTAATTTTTTCAGTTTAGCCGCTGGAGACTATGCGTTAAGTTTTGACGTTTCTGGCAACCAACGTAGCGGTTCAGATCAGATGAATATTATTCTTGGGGGCTTCATCGGAGATCTTATCTCCCTTGGTGCGAACAGTCCTTGGGAGACAAAAACTTATGATTTCACCGTTGATGTAGACACTACAGACTATATCTCTTTTAACCACGCTGGCGGTGATAACATGGGTATAATGCTGGATAACGTTAGTCTAGCGACAAGAGCCGTTTCCGTTGACGAACCGGTAACAATAGCGCTATTAGGCTTCGGTTTGTTGGGTCTTGCTGCGGCACGTCGTAAACAGAAAAAAGCTTAATTGCAGATATTGTAATTTAACTTGCGACGAGTGAATAAGAAGTTGCAAGTTGAACCTTAGTTTGTGTTCATACGGATAGTATTTATTAACACAAACTATTCAAACTATTTCTTGCAGTACTCCTTCTCGTCCCCTAAAGATAGGTTATATCGAAGAACTGAACTTAGACACCTTCCTTTCTAATTACAACAATGATTACAACAATGCTTAGTCTGACAATTATCGATGCCTCAGCGCTTACAAGCTTAATGATATCCGGACAAATTCCATCTCAATTAGCGCTTATTTTGAACAACACAAAAATTGCCACGTCGTGTTCTGCATTTTGAACATTGGATACAATCAGCCGAGGCTCTATTGCCCTCTTTCCAGCGCTTAATTAAATGAGGCTCTGCAAGTAAAGGCCTTGAGATTGCAAAGCATCGTATATTGGTTTTATCCGCAATATCTTCTATGACATTAATGTCGCTAAGGCCGCCAACGGTAATGATAGGTAGATCAACATCGTCACTGATAACACGCCCATATTCATGGAAATAACCTTCTTGCTGAATTTCATATCCATCAAAGCATTGCCCAATCATAGAGTTAGCCTTGCCATGTATATTGCCTGAAATAACGATGCCATCAACACCAATGGCCTCTAATTTTTTACAGATTATGCGCGTTTCAGAAAAGGTTAATCCGCCATCAAAGAATTCAGATGCCGTTAATTTAACTAGTATGGGATAATCTTTGCCGACAACTTTTCTTATTTCAGTGTAAATATCTAATAAGAATTTCATTCTGTTATCTAGACTGCCACCATATTCATCTTGCCTTCTATTGTAATAGGGGCTTAAGAATTGATTGATTAAATAACTATGTGCAGCATGTATTTCTATGCCATCAAATCCTGACTCTTTGGCCCTTCTGCTCGCTTGAGCAAATGCATGGGTGATATAATCTATATCATCCTTAGTCATTGCTTTGCCTAATGTTTGTGTCCCTCTTTCACAAACGTCACTTGGGGCATAGATGATCCTATCGCCTACGTTGTAGGTCGTTTTTGTTCCACCATAAGCCAGCTGCATCACTATTTTTGTATCATTGATATGGACTAACTCGGTTAATTTTTTGTATCCACCGACAAATGAATCATTATACATCCCCATCATGCCGGGGTTCGGTTGCTCCTCTTCAATTATATTTGCATAACCCGTTACAATTAAACCGATCTCCCCTTTTGCCAGTTGATCATAGATGGCGTATAACTTATCCGTCATATGGCCACTTTCTGTTGCCATATTTTCCCATGTGGCACTTCTAATAAAGCGGTTTTTTAATGTCATATTGCCAATATGTGTTTCCGTAAACAAACTTTCCAAGTTTTACTCTCTTTAATAATAGTTTCTAATCTTTTTTGTCAGTTTGGGTTATGTTATCAAATCAGTTGGCCGTTTTATTGACATCCTTCGTCTTATTCATTATTAAAATAGGAACTGACCAACATCATGAATTTAGAGCCACCTAACGTAATTGTAATATAGCTAAAACTTGCCGTTATTTTATAATCAACTTTGTAGCCTAATTTACTCGGCTACAAAGTTCGTCTAGATGCGTTTATTTGCTACAAGTAACATAATTCACCGGAGTGCAATATCTCAGCGGTGTATAAATCACTTTTTCATAGTTTTGTTTTTCAACAATTTTAAGAAGCGTAGAGATTATCTGCCTTCCCATTTCATAGGGACTTTGACCAATATTCACATGAGCAAGGTGGTCTCCTAACATTCTTAACTGAATGTCAGACGCATCAGAAATAACAAGCACTATTTCTTTGTTATCAAGTTTATCTTGAAAGGGCTCAATCATTTTACGGTACTGGCCTTCATTATTTTGTGGCCATCCACCAACGGCAACAAAGGCATCAACTCTATTTGGTTTGACTCTCAACACTGACTCTAGCTGCTTAACAGAACGATTAATATTGTCATAATTGGGTATTGGGGAACGTACTTCCGTCCATCCTAAATCGTTTTGAAGTATTTTACCTGGGGAATCCTGATATGTTTTTCCTGATAGCGCAGAACGTAATCCCATAATTCTTAAATTTAAATTTGCCGAATCAGGCCGCCCAGTCTGAATAAGAAGAGTGCCCCCTTCGGGCCGTAATTTTTTTAACTGCTGCCCCAAAGCCCGACCAAGTTCAAAATTATCAGTACCTATATAAGCTAAACGTAAGTCTCCATATTTCTCTAGGGTGGGTTCATCAAAATCAGAGTCATAAGTGACGATAGGAATTCCCGCATTTCTCGCTTTTTGTAGGCTGCTTCGGGCTAAAAAATTCGATTCTGTAACGGCGACAGCAATTCCATCAACCCCCTCATTGATCAGCTGCTCTATAATTTTGTCCTGCAGTCTAACATCTCCTTTTTCAGGACCACGATATATACATTCGACGCCTTCTATTTGAGCAGCGAGATCTTTACAACCGTTTCCACTTTCATCAAAGAAAAGACTGTAGTATTTTGGAACAACAGCAAACTTTAGGTTCTTAGGGTTTACAGGCAATGCCGTCAATATCAAAAAGGCTATCGTTAACCTCAGTATATTTTTTTCCATATCTGCTTACCTCAAATATATAATTGATGGCCTTTCATAAATGAACACGCTGTTAGAATTCTTTTCTTAATATTTCATGAGGAGTTTTATATGCCTTTGCAAAATAGTTGACTGTGGCATTCTTGTCCCCCCTTAAATGTATCCGATATGATAGTTAATTGGGAATATAAAAAGACAAAATGCGATCTCATTCCATGCAAAACATACACTTTATAGCATCAATATCCGCTAATAACTTTAGCGAATTGCTGATTTATTTTCAAAATAACAAGAAACGCGATCTAACATTAATTCCCCTTAGCAGTCGACAGTGCGCATTACCCGCAATGATAATTGAGTTCGACGCTTTGTTTGACGGCATTATAAAGTTGAACTGCACCACCGATATTATTACCATCACGCCATATCTGCTCAACAAGTATTGATGTTTTTTTCCAATAATGATTTTTTAAGTTGCCTCCATAACATGCTTACAACGACGAGTCTTTTCTTTTACAAGCAAGTGATTTTCGATCAGCTTGCATGATAAGCCTTCAATTTAAGGTTCCTCTTTTGCTAATGACCTTATCTTCGACTATCACTATAGGTACATGGCATCGATTTTTAAGAAAATTTGATACTACTTAGTTTTCATGTTTAGCATATCAAAAATACGATTAGCACTGTCGCTTAGCTTTTCCTCTGGTGGCTTTAATATACCATCAATATCGATTACATTTAATTTAACTCATGAGATTATTCAGCTACTTATACATATAGGCATAACTAGCTATTGAGCCATTAAGCAGCTAATTTGAATTCATTTGCTCAATATTTATGAAGAGAGGCAAACAATGTATAAATACAGAATTAAACTAAATCATCTCGTCATAATACTGTCGTCATTAATCTCCGCTTGTGCTTCTGATCCACTTCCATCCGTTACTTTAATGGCGCAAACATCTGCACCAATGCCTATTATTAACTCGACTCCCGTTATCGAGCCACAATTAGTGTTTAATACCTTTGGATTTACCTCAACATTATATATTGATAATCAGATAGCATATGACTGCACTGATTACAGCCCTGCTATTCGTCGTTGTGGGGCAGGCAATGAAGTAGCGTTTCATAATATTAACTCATCAAAAAAATCCGCTGCAGCAGGTGTTCTTTTTTATATTCGCGGTGGTCAGTATAAGGAAGCACTCCATGTAACACGCTCGGGCCTTGTTAATGCCTACCTTGGATATTCTGCTTATGGCAACGAAACAGTGACATTGTTGGCGGCTAACACCTTAGATCGTGGGGAAGAGTACGGTGCAATTTGGTTAGATGAAGTTTCTTATGTCTTAATCAATGCGATTAATGTGCGTGACTCTATCGGTTTTGGACGCTTATTAAACGCGCATTATAACGTCATTAGTAACAGTCAGTTTTCGCAATCGACGTTATGGAACGAAGGAAGAGGCAAAAGCAAACGCGGCGGATTATATATCGCCTTTAGTCATTATAACCGCATTATTAATAACCATTTTTATAAAGGCACAGATTCACTTTCGCTTATTCATGCTAATCATAACTTAATCGCGGGTAATTACATGGATCTTGCTGGCCATGACATTTGGAATATTAAATGTGGTAGCTTTAACGTTATTCGTAATAACGAATTTAGTAATAAAAATCAGAAAATAGGCGCACTATTTGATTGCGAATCGGGCACCATGTCCTGGCATGGCAATGGCAAATTTGCACAAAGTGAAGCCGTTGTAGATAGTACACAATACAACCTCATTGAGCATAATATCTTTAAAGATGCCGTACATTATTACTCTGCAAGTGGTGGCAACGGCATCCAATATGCAGCGCAACATGGCATTATTCGCAACAACCTCTTTTATCGTGTCAATGTTGGTTTAGGGATGACTGCATATGGGCAAGAGGCACAATATAATTACGCCAACCGCGTTTACAATAATACCTTTAATAATAATTGGTGTGCCGGAATATCGATTAGTCGCCCACTTAATAAAATGACCGATAATGAATACCGTAACAATATACTATGGAATAATCAGGGGTTTGGTACGGCACATTGTCAAGAAAATAACAGTAAGCAAATTCTATTAATAAATCGTAAAAATAAGGGTGAACGTTTTATAAACAACAATATTGCCAGTACGACTGATAAATATGTGCTAGGAATTTGGGGGCGCTCACTCAGTGATAGCATTTTCGCTTATTCACTTCGTGATGGCGCTGTCAACTTTACTGATAATATAGCGATTGATCCTGGTTTTAAAGATGAATTAATTAATGACTACCGATTGCAATCGACGAGTAAAATGATCGATGTTGGCTCATTTTTAAGTAGCGTAATTAGTAAGTCAGGCTCTGGAAATTTATTACAGTTAGCTGACGTAACGTATTTTTATGATGGTTTTGCTATTCCCGGAGAAGTGGGCGATAGTGTCCGCATTGAAGGGACAACAGAGACCGCTGTTATTGTCAAAATAGATTATATACAGCAATCCATTATCTTAGATAAAGCATTAACTTGGCAACAAGGTGACGGCATCGCGCTTAGTTATAATGGTACACATCCAGACATAGGCGCCTTAGAGTACTAATGCGCTGAGCATTAAGTCACTCTATTAGCTCGAAATTCAGCGTTTCAAATTCGCGACCATTAACAATGATTGAAACCTGATGCGCACCGGGGTAGAACTTACGGGTTGTTACAACTTTAAAGCTTTGCTTTCTGGTTATCGAGTAAATTTCATTTGGGCTAATTTCCCGTTCACTAATTTTGAACACCTTACGCGATAGACTACCGTTGTGTTTCTGATAATAAAGCCCGTATTCTAGTCTGAGCTTTTTAGTTAATAAACTCAGATTTCGTACTGAAAAAGAAAATTCAAGTTCTGTACCAGTGCGAATAATCAGATCCTTAATTTTAAACTCTGACATGGTGATATCACGGCTATCAAATCCAAAAATCACTAACGCATTAGGCTCCCCTTTCTTTAGTAAAGTCCGACAGGCATGTTTAATAAGTCTGTCTGTATTTTTGTTTCTTCCATAATGCTCTCGGGCAAACTGGATAACGAAGTCAGGATTATCTTTGGCGATATCATTAAGACTGTTTGCCACACTGCGCCTGACAAGTTCACACTCATCCTGCTTTAGCTGCTCAAAAATGGGTAACAGCGGAGCGGGATTTTTTTTCAGCGAAGCAAGTGTTATTGCCCACGGGAGTCTTGGACGAGAACCTTCACTGGCAAGTCTTCGTACTCTATTATGGTCATGGTCTGCCCATAACACCATCTGCTCTAGCATCGGTTTTTCATACTTTACAATAAAGGGTCTTACCGCGAATTCGCAAGAGATAAATTGGGTGATAACTTCAAAAGCGGGGACAGCAGATTGATAGTCATTGATTCCATAACGCTGGATATATTCAGGCAGGAACAGATATTCTAAGCTATCAGATTTAACACCCAAGCCTTCAAAGTGCTTCACCATGGCCAGAATAAGATCGACTGACCTGTCGAACTGCGCAGGCATAAACTGATGCAAAACCGTTGCGGTATGAGAAACGCGCTGCTTAAGTTCATAACCTGCAAACTGTTCACAAAAAATTAATGTGATAAATTGTCGTCCATCAAACGCAGGAATGACGTCAGTGAGGGTTTCTGAAAGAAAGTGATAGAACGTTTCTGAATAGAGGTCTTTGAGCAGAGCACTCATCACAGCTCCCAATTATTTAAGGGTGAATTTAGGTATAAAATGAAGGATTTAGCGCCAGTATAACATTAAATATAGATAGCTCGTGGCACTGCCGTCATCAGGCAGTTATACGCGCTATTTTAGCACATAGAGTATAAACGTTGACTTTGATGTTTTGGGTGAACTTTTATCAAATACACAAAGTCACATTTTTGAAAATGACTAAATTGTGTCATTGCGTCTACAAAGGCACAATGATTAAATCTTCATCAATGTTATGTTGCTATGCAACTATGACAATGCAGATAAAGAATAGTCACCGCGAAACTGATTTTAAAATGACAGCCCAAAGAAGAGCTTGAAAGAAACATTAAGAAAGCTGTAGGCTTATCAAAGCGTTAAGGTCACAACAAGCAAACTTTTCCACATGAAAATAGCTCTTTGTGTGGCCAACATTACTTTAATGGACGCCACAATAAGCTACTTTACAATAATCAAAAGTACGCATTTTGACAGTCAGCCAAGCCGGTTAAATTTAATATAAAGGGATATTATGAAAGCACTAAGAAAAGGTATTACAACTATTAATAAATCGGTTATTAAGTTACTACTTGTAAAGCATATTTTGTTAAACAGAATCACCACAAAATCATTCTTCATTATCACCGCCTTAAGTGCCTTACCTTCTATTGTAGTTTGCGCTGTTGTTGATCCATATAGTGGACTCTATAAAGTTAATTCAGAGGTTCCAAGTTACGTTATTATCAATAATAACAATAATCGTTATTTCGCTCATATGCTTTATAGCACAGTCGAGCTGATTATTGATGAAACAGGCGCATTCACAGCGAAGCAAAAAAACAGTAATATAATTGGTCATTTTAAGGGCAAACAAGAAGGTAAGTATAATAAGGCATTTGTTAATCAATCGGGTACCCAGCTTACCTACAAACGTATCTATATTCCCGAAGATCAATTTGTTTCGACTTTATATGGGTCAGAAAAAAAAATGAGCAATTTTAGCAGCTCAAATAACGGCATTTGCACCGCAGCTTATCACTTAGAACCATTAATTAATGTTACAGATAATCCTAAACCTATTGACGCACTTATTACTAAAATAGAAACAGCTGATAACTATTTCAAGAATATTGATAGCTTACTTATTTTAAAAGATAATAAACTGGTTGTTGAGCATTATTTTAATGGCTGGCAAGCAGACCAACCGCATGCCATAAAGTCTGTTTCTAAAAGCCTAACGTCTTTACTGGTAGGTACTGCGATCAAAGAGAAGTATATTAAAGGAGTCACAGAAGTACTGCCAGCATTGCTCCCAGAGTATAAAGAAGAGCTTGTTGATGGAAGAGAAAATATTTCTTTGCAAGACCTTTTGAGCATGTCTTCCGGGCTAGAGTGGGACGAATGGTCACTTCCATATACGGATCCCAATAATATTGTATGGAAAGAGTTCGCCAGTGAAGACTCTGTTGCCTTTGTACTTTCTCAACCCGTTGTCGCAAAACCAGGTGACCTATTTGCCTACAGCGGCGGTTCAGTAACAGTTGTTGGTGAGATTATCCGAAAAGCCACTCAGCAGACGTCTGTAAGTGACTATGCTAAAAATGGTCCATTGTCGGCGCTTTGCTTTAATAATGCCTACTGGTATAAACAAAAGGATGGCCGAACGAGTGTTGCTGGTGGCGCATATTTACGACCCAGAGATATGTTGAAGTTAGGACAATTGGTGCTCAATGAAGGTCATTGGAATGGTAAGCAGCTTATCGCTAAAGAATGGCTGATTAAATCAACAGAGTCGGTTGTTGAGAACACATATATTCCTTGGACAGAATATGGCTATTTTTGGTGGCTGTCAGATTATTATTTAGGTAGTAAAAAATATTCGGCAATTATTGCAGATGGTTATGGTGGTCAGAACATTATTATCATTAAAGATCTCAATCTAGTTGTAGTAACAACAGCAACGAATTTTGACTTAAATCCTTCTCTTACCCACAGAATGATAAATGAAAACATTTTACCTGCATTTAAACATTCAAAGGGTTAACTTTAGAGTGGGTTAACTTTAGAGTGGCTTAGTTTCAATAACCACTCTTTTATAGCTGTACCGATAGCAACTTTGGAATGCTCGGTTTAAGAATTATGACAAAGAGTCATTTATCTTCCTGATTATCCATAAAGCTCAGGCATGCTTAAATACTTTTGCGGCATAGGAAGCATTCTCAATGCCACAGACATAAATCGCGGCAACATGTCTTCGAGAGCAAAGCTAGCGCTTTAATCATTGTTGCGCCAATAAACAGAGAAGGTGGACGGCCACAAGCTCGAACTATTTTATGCATGGCAATGATGTCAGCTATGCAATCTAATCCTGTTTTTAAAGCTACATATCAATGATTATTAGCAGCAGGAAAGCCACAGAAAACAGCGATAATCGCTTGTGTTCGTAAGATAATTATTATATTAAATTCGATGGTTAGAGATGGTGTCATCTGGGATCCTAAAATGAATACTAATTAGGATTTGACACCAGAGTCACTTGTTAGCTGAAAGTTATGTCACTCCTAACTAATTCAGAAGCAGCCTGATTTTCCTATATTATATATGGGATAAATCGCTTTGTAGTGGCCATATACTGCAAATAAGCATATCCAAAATTTTTAATTCGTGCATTTTCTTCTGTTTTCATCCGATAAAGAATACTTACAACATTCGCCAGTAATATCACTAAAAATGAAATCCAGTTTGACAACGCAATACTGAACCCTTTCAATTCTAAAATTAATCCACAATAAATGGGGTGACGAATTACTTTAAAAATACCACGCTGAACGAGTTTTGACTTATCTGTAATATGTATATAAACAGCCCACTCTGACATCAAGGCCCTCATGCCCGCGGCGTGCACTATCAATCCAAGGGCAATGATCCCAAAACTAAAATAACTTAAATAAGGAAAACCGAAATGATATAGTGTGGTACTACTGTATTCAAAATCACCTGTTAAATAGCAGAGATAACCACCCGGGCTTGTCCAACAATAGGATTAAGTCGTGGTTCGCGTTGCTGACACGACCTATCCTTATTAGTTAGACACAAAAAAGCCCCAATAAATATTGAGGCTTTTACTATTTCCGCTTATGTTTAATTATACGGTTTTCTTTTTCCTTGAAAATCCAATTCCAACGAGCCCGAGTCCTAATAATATTATCGATGCAGGTTCTGGTACCGCACTCACTTGATTAAACGTAAAATCAACTGCCGTAAAAGGAGATATCCCCTCCCCTGGGTTGCAGTTGTTTGTACCAGACCAGCCACACTTTACGGCCACACCAGCGCCAAAGTTTATAGACGTATTTAAAACATTATCTGATAAGAAAGCTTCTGTAGTGCTCGCATCAATCAAAAAATCCAAACTGAATTGAAAAGCATTAAAATTATTTACTCCCGCAGTATAATCTATTACATCGTATGCTTCAGACGAGTTATAACCGTAACTCCCAAAATCAACACCTTCAATTATAATATTGCTAAGAGACTCAGAAGATCCTGCTCCGTCATTAAAATCCCCTTGAACTGTGACAGTTAACAAGCTTGAAGTTCCAAGTTGATAGTTATTTGCACTAAGATTAAAATTGAAATTTTCAGAATTAACAGTCTGATCTTGTGAATCTGATATTGTGATGGGTGTAGCGTTAACAACACCAGTTAAAGACAAGATCAGCATACCGAATAATATTTTTTTCATTTATTTCCCCATGGAAGCTTAAAATTTACATATAGACCGATTGGAATGCAAAATTCACGCCAATACGTAACCGGTTGTTTTTTAATGGGTATTATTTTTTTATTTTCGCTTGCAGCTACCAAGGTGTAAAAAATACTGACACCATTTTAGGCTCAAGTGTAAAAAATAGTTATTCTACAGCCTATCGTGGTAGAGCGACCTATTACCAGAGCGCCCACACACAGTTCCGGGCGTGTGGAACTACCGCATCCGGCTCTTCAGTTAACTATTCACTCGCGTAAAACACGCCTTAGTATCAGTCATCGCTTACTGACGTTCAGTACTTCAATTTTAAAATACGTTAACATCTTCTTGAAATCACTCCAATTATAACTTTCCGACCACTTCGCCTATTGATCAATTTGTACAGTGTATACAAAACATAGCGGTCCAAATACGACAAGTATCGACTGTTATCGGGTAATCCAAAGTGATTTCTAAATCCGACCAATTTTCGTCTTAATTGCGGGGGCCACTCTCTTAATTTAAATGAGCGTTTACCCTTTATCCATTGATGATAGTCCGTCACGTCCCTTTCTGTTTCTTAACAGCAGTTCTACGCCGAAGTCTGACTTTACCATTGGCATCGGTTCCCCCAATAAAACTCAAAACCTAAAAATGAAAAATAACGTTTTCGCCCGACATAAAAACGGCTAAAACGGCTAAAACGGCTAAAACGCATTAATGATGTTTTATCTTCTACTACATCCAAATTGCATATTTTAAGGTGACGTCTTTAATCGTTTTGGTAACACCTTGTAGAAGCGCCATGCATCACTTGCAAATTGAAACGCACAGACAAAATCATCTGCGTAGCGAATCATCATGCATCATCCGTACATTCCCGGTTTTACTTTCTTT
Organism: Psychromonas antarctica; assembly: GCF_022267535.1. Classification (GTDB taxonomy): domain Bacteria; phylum Pseudomonadota; class Gammaproteobacteria; order Enterobacterales; family Psychromonadaceae; genus Psychromonas; species Psychromonas antarctica. Next base: position 4,088 of record NZ_JAHNZV010000064.1, on the reverse strand, counting down.
TCAAACCATTAGCCAATACTGGACTGATAATGCCGCCTTGGGGACTGCTACTCGATAGTTTATCAAATACTCCATCAGGTGATTTTATCCGTGCTTTTAACCATTGACTTATCAAGCTAAGTATTGCGACATCATCAATTCGTTGTTTAAGCATCCGCATCAACCAATCATGATCTAGGTTGTCAAAGAAGCCTTTAATATCAGCTTCTACAATATAACCATGACCTTTAAATTGCAGATTTAACCCCAGACTATGCACCGCTTGATGCGCGCTTTTATTGGGTCGATAGCCATAACTGTTACGCATAAATTCTTGTTCCCAGGTACTTTGCAGGATCTGACTAATACTCTGTTGTACCAGTTTATCTTCGACTGTGGGCAAGCCTAATGGTCGCTGTTTACCGTTTGATTTAGGAATAAAGATGCGCTTAATATCATTGGCTCGATAACATTTCTGTTTAAAATCCTGACTTAAGCAGTTTATATTTTCAGGCAAGCTTTGCTGGTAGTGACTGTCAGTTCCTTTGCCATGTACAAGGCTTTCCCCTACTCAGACTACGACGGGCTGATCTGACTTCCAAAGGGTCATCGTTGACCTTGCTTTTGGCTGGGCTTCCCTACCACTTCCTTGTGAAACACCTTTGGATCTCTCAATGAGCCTTCAGCCAGCAAAAGGAAGATACATCTCTTCATAATGCCACGACTTAACTTTTACCTTCAGGGAAACTGCTGACTCGCCACAACCTCACCATTACAATTGCTTGCTTGGACTTCGATGGCACTTTCGTTGAGAGAGAAGAAACCTCGTCAGTCAGCTCTAATATTTATCGGAGCGATACCATCACTTTAGGGCCACGACAGCCCCTATGGTCTATATGATTCTCTGTGTACGCTTCACCTATATTGTTGGTTTGATTGTGATCTCTCACTGAAAATAATCGGCTAATCTCAAATTCCGCCATAGGCGCAACACTCGATACAGGTGGTTGGTTAAACCTTACCTGACAGGGACTTACACCCTGCAAGATGCATCAAGCTTCGTTCATCGGTGAGTAAGTTAGTGCCGTTTTTGCTGCTTTTTCTTTTAGCAAAAACCGCGACGACTGTATCAAATCCGCGTGCAACGACTTATGTTTTGATGTCGAAATATGTATTTATTTCATCTCACTATCTCGCGCTTTTGACAAAGCGGATGCAACTAAACCTGTAGGAATTGCAACAATGCCTAAACCAATAGTTAAGATAAAAAACGTAAAGAGCTTACCACCTGCTGTTATAGGATACATGTCGCCATATCCTACGGTAGTTAGAGTTGTTACTGACCACCAAAGACTATGAAACACAGATTTAAATTGTTCTGGTTGTGCAGCGTTCTCACAGTAATAAATACCAACAGCTGACAGATAAAGCATTATTACAGCCACAAAACCGAATAAAATTAATTCTTCTTTCGCTATGATCAATGCACGATGAAATCTATTTATGGCTTGATTATATTTAAATAGTTTGAGGATCCGCACAAGACGAAGAAGCCTAAATACTCTAATCGCCCGAAGATCCAAACCAGAGGCTATGTAAAAAGGTAGGATTGCAAGCAAATCTACTAACCCATAGAAACTAAATATAAATTTCAATTTTCTTTCAGACACTATAAGCCGCAGTAAATATTCAAGGGTAAATATGCCAACCGTAACCACCTCAATAATATTGAGAATATTTTTAATATCTAAGGATAGATCCGGCAAAGTATCTATTGAAAATGTAATAAGTGAAATAACAATTAAAGACTGAACTGTGAATGTAAAAACCTTGCCAATAAAATGATCAGTACTGTCTATCGTTTTTTTTATAATTTGTTTATTAATCAATACTGACTCCCTTGAAAAACAATCGTGGTAGAACGATCTGTTGCCAGATCGCCCCCACACAGATCCGGACATGCGGAACTACCGCATCCGGCTCCTCAGTTATATATTTACTCGTGCAGACTTTACCTGCTCGTGTTCGCTAATTAAACATCTTACTTTCGTTCCCCTGTCCAGCGACATTTAATTACAGACACAGCTTCATCCGAATGTAATGAATTGCAATTCAGTTTTCATGGATTATCCAGACTTCCAAAGGGTCATCGTTCGCCTTGCTTTTGGCTTAGCTACCCTACCACTTTCGTTGAGAGAGAAGAAACCTCGTCAGTCAGATCTAATATTTATCGGAGCAATACCAGCACTTTAGAGCCACAACAGACCCTATGGCCTATATGATTCTCTGTGTACGCTTCACCTATCTTATCCATCTAGTGCGACTAAATCGCTGATAAGTATTTCACGAATACTAGATTCCGCCATAGGCGGAACACTCAATACAGGTGGTTGGTTTAACCTTACCTGGCAGGGACTTACACCCTGCAATATGCATCAAGCTTAGCTTGACGCACTAACGCCAGCAATAAAGGGCGCGTAGGTTTGGCGACGATTTTGCGACTTTGGTTTTTGCAAAATGGGCGACAAACCGTAATGCATCTGATTTAATTGCCTTGTTATATTTTTTATACCATAATCCAATATATATTGGTACTAACTAAAAGGGTTTTAACTATGGCTAAAAATACTAGCGTTACTTTAGGTGATCATTTTGATCAGTTTATAAGCCAACAACTTCAATCAGGTCGCTATGGTTCAGCAAGCGAAGTACTTAGAGCTGGCTTGCGAGCATTAGAAGATCAAGAAGCCAAGATACTTAATTTACGCGATATGCTAATTCAAGGTGAACAAAGCGGCACCGTTGACTATAGCTATGATTCTTTACTAGCTGAACTTGATAAAGATAGTCATTGATGAACAAATTCGTATTATCAGTTAAAGCAAAATCAGATTTAATTAAAATTGCAAAGTATACCCAATTAACATGGGGGCAAGTACAGCGAAATAATTATTTAAAAATACTAGATAACTCATTTCAATTATTAGCAAATGAACCAGAGCGCGGAATTCACTGCGATTACATTAGAGAAGGTTATAGCAAATACCCACAATCTAGCCATGTAATTTATTACAAAGAACACAAAACAAATCAAATATTAATTATTCGCGTTTTACATAAAAGCATGGATGTTAACCGTGAAATATAACGACATACTCACCAGCAAGTAAGTTAGCGTTTTTTTGCTACTTTTTTTTAGCAAAACCGCGACAACTGTATCGAGTCCGAGTGCAGCAATTTGTTAGATGTATGTAAAATCACACATCGATGATTGACTGTGTTTTCTTTGAAAAAATTGCTATATAGCAAAATGAAATAATTATATATCCAAAGGCTTGCAGCATAAGAAGAGCCATTGAACCTAATAATATTATTGGTGTATTGGTTGCGCCAACAAACATATAACCGATAGTAGTTTTAAATATTTCAATAATAAAAACGATCAAAGTCAAGCCGACAATATATTTGCGACTCTGCCTAAAAACCTCCTTTACAACGACTTCACCTGTGTATATATAATGGGGAATAACAAAAAAAATACTAAAAAGAATTACACTTGATGTAAATTGTGCAATTTCGTCTAATTGAGTAAATTCACTGGGAACTGCAATATTGAAAATATCTAAACCCAGCATTACAAAGCAGTATTTTACGCCAAAAACTGCAAAAGTATAACAAGCTAGCAGCAGGCTACATTTTGCATATACGAACTGCTTTTCAAGAAAATTGGGTACTTCATTTTTCGTGACTAACGAAATGCAATTTGTTAATAGAACTGATACAGCATAAAACTGAAACACATAAGAAAACCAAGACAAAAAAGCATATTTACTCCCCCAATTAGCTCCTAGTGCCCAATTGCAAACCAACATAAGCATAGGGAGAGTTACGGCATTTAATACTGCCCTAGGGTACACAATAGGGAACATGAAACTCGCTAACAGAATTTTACTAATATTCAATGAACATCTCCATAATACATCATCGTGGTAGAACGATCTGTTACCAGACCGACCCCACACAGATCCGGACGTGCGGAACTACCGCATCCGGCTCTTCAGTTATATATTCACTCGTGTAAAACACGACCCTAGTACCAGTCGACCAGC
>NZ_JAHNZV010000063.1 GCF_022267535.1 Psychromonas antarctica | reverse complement strand
GCTGTTAGTTTTGCGTAGTTCAAGGCGAATCATCGCAGCAATAACTGGTTATTGCTAGATGATTTAACGCAGAAATACGCGTAAATAACGGTACTGTATCGTTTAGCTTATCCAGAATTGAGGTTACCTAGCAATCTCTAATAAAAAAGGCGACTACAGTAAAAATGACAGAAAAAAGCAACAGCCCCTCAAGATTACTCGGTTTCGATTTCGGCACCAAAAGTATCGGGGTCGCAACAGGGCAAATGATCACGGCAACAGCGCAACCGATTGCAGCTATTAAAGCAAATGATGGCATTCCAGACTGGGCTATTCTTGAAAAGTTAATTAATGAATGGCGTCCAGATTTAGTTGTTATCGGCCTGCCACTGAATATGGATGGTACAGAGCAACCGATAACCCAACGAGCTAAGAAATTTGCAAATCGTTTGAATGGCCGCTTCGGCGTAAAAACGGCACTGCAAGATGAACGCCTCACAACGGCCAGTGCCAAAGAATTTATCTTTGCAAACGGCGGGTATAAGGCACTTGATAAAGGCAAAATAGACAGCGTCTCGGCGGCATTAATTTTAGAAAGCTGGATGGAAAGTTATTACGGGTAGATAGCTTTTTTCAATTAACTTAATACTGAGCAATGAAAGTATAATTATCTTTAATTACAAAAGTTAAGTAAAATAATGCACTTTGATGACCATACAACCGTACATGAGTCGATATTTTAAGAGGCTGTAATAGAGTGTAATAGAATTCGCTTTACTGATGGGTTATGCTTGTTCGGCTAAAGTAATTGCAGGAAAAATTAACAGATATGATTTGCAGTGCCCTTTGCCCTCTTTTAAAGAGGGCTTTTTTTTAGTCTTAAAAACTGAGCGCCCACAACTATTACTTTTTCTTAATGTAACTTGCTAATGTACGGTACTGCTCTGCAATATCGTCACCAAATAATGGATCTTTATAAGCTTCATGTTGCCATTGGCGTTGCAGATTAGACCAATCATCAGCGGACAAACTTTCTTTAATTAAAGGCAGAACTTCCTGCTCTTCAAAAACTAAGTGCGCAGAATTAAGGTTCACAAAATTGCGCAATTTTTCAATACAGAGCGCGGTGGGAACAATGGCATCAAGTAAAATCATGTCTAATAACTCATCTAACTCGATGGTCGCATTTTTTATTGTTTTATGCTCTTCAGACAAGCGAATTGAGAGCTCTTTCGGCGCATCACGATATTTTAAATAATAATCATAAATAAGATCTTCCATAGGATGATGATATTTATCTGAATAATTTCTTAAATAAGAGATCACTGTTTTAATTAAACGATAATCTATCTTTTCATCTTTTTCTAACAATTGAATTTTTTTTCTTAAAAGGGTTAAAAGAAGATTCATATTGGCATGATCATTATGGATAGTCGATAGCATAATAAATACTCTGTAATATTGAAAAGAGTGATCAGTATAACCATTTTCTATAAATAAACCGCTGAACTAAATCACATTACCTATTAAATCTTTACTTACCCATCTAACGACTTGATAAAACGGAAATATAGCCTGATCTGTTCACTTACCAATTGATTCGTGTTTCTTCCCTTTGGCTTATTAGCAGATTAACCTGTTTAAAGTGGTCACAGCCGAGAAAACCACGATATGCAGATAAAGGTGATGGATGTGTTGATTTTAAAACCGTGTGCCTTTGTGTGTCGATTAATCTCCCTTTTTTATGCGCATAGCTGCCCCATAGTAGAAAAATCACCCCTCTTTTGTGTTTATTTATTTCACTAATTATATTATCAGTAAAAGTCTCCCACCCTTTCGATGCATGGCTACCAGCATGGCCCTTTTCGACCGTTAACACTGAATTTAACAATAACACGCCTTGTTTAGCCCAATGCGTTAAATTACCCGATTCAGGCATTGTATAATCGGGCAGGCTCCTTGCTAATTCCTTATAAATATTACGCAATGAAGGCGGTATTTTTACTCCATCAGGCACTGAAAAACTCAAACCATGTGCTTGATTATCTCCATGATAAGGATCCTGCCCCAAAATAACCACTTTGATATTTTCCAATGGCGCCAAATCCATTGCATGAAAGCACAGTGCTTGAGGTGGAAAAATGATTTTTCCTAAATCTTTTTGATCTTGCAAAAATTGCTGCAGATTTTGGTAATAAGGCATCTGCGCTTGTCGCGCTATAAATTTATTCCAACACATGTAAAATTCCTTTCTCTTTGTGACTTAAAATAATTGTCTTACTAAGCCATTTGTAACAAAAAATCCAAAGTATAACAACAATGCAACACTGCAAAGCAAGGTGTATTGAGTCCTGTTAAAATTGACACAGAACAAAATAATAAAGAACAACTCACAACAGCATTAAAAAATCCCTGATTTAAATCAATTAAATCGGAATTAACCCTTAAAAAAAATATGTGATTATTGATTTACATCAATCAATGCAACCCATATAATAAATTCAGATTGATTAAACAGAGCGTGAAAATGCTAAGTTTATTACGGAATTGTAAAATTATTGCAATATCCATTTATTAACTTTAATTAAGGAGCTTCCCATGGCTTTAGGAATCCAAATCACTAAATCTGAAAATTCATCTCTACTTAACTCATTTTGGTTATTAGACGAAGCAAACGCTCAAGCACGCTGTTTATGTGTTAAAGATAATGCTTATGCGGAAGATCAAATTGTCTCTATTGCCGATCTAGGTGAGATAGAATACAAAGAGATCGCAGTTCAAGCACCTGCTGCGCAAGAGGGTGGTCAACACTTAAACGTAAATGTGCTTAGGAGAGAGACTCTACAAGACGCAATCGACCATCCAGAAAAATACCCCCAGTTAACGATTCGTGTATCTGGTTATGCTGTTCGTTTCAATTCTTTAACTGCAGAGCAAAAAGCAGATGTAATGACACGTACATTTACCGAATCACTATAACTTTAGTTTTTTATAAAATAAAAAGGGAAGTACAAACTTCCCTTTTTCAAAATAATAAACATCATTTTGCCCTTTGCCTAATCAGACCTTCTTGAATAGTCGATGCCACCAATACTCCCTCTCGTGTGAAAATTTGTCCTCTTACCAAACCACGCCCATCGGATGCGACACTACTTTCGACCGAGTACAAGAGCCATTCATCCAAACGAAAATCATGATGAAACCACATTGAATGATCCACTGTAACCACTTGCATCCCTTCACTGTAATAGGAGACACCATGCGGCTGCAGTGCAGTAAGCAAAAAATTAAAATCAGAAGCGTAAGCCAATAAATAACGATGAATACTTAGATCATCCGGCATTTTACCATTTGCCTTAAACCACACCAAACGCTTAGCGGGCTCAACTTCTGGATCAATAGGATCGACAAAACTAACCGGTCGCATCTCAATTGGTTTCTCTGAAACCAACTTATCACGAGCTGCAATTGGTAGCATGTCAGTATGCAGCAACGCCATCTCCTGCTCAGAGATCAGATCTTCAGGAGCCGGGGCTATTGGCATTTTATCTTGATGCTCAAAACCACCTTCTTTAGCTTTAAAAGAAGCGGTCATATAAAAAATTGGCTGACCATTTTGGATTGCTTTGATACGCCGCGTTGACAATGTTTGTCCATCACGGATCCGCTTTACATCATATATAATGGGCTGATCAGTTTTACCTATGCGTAAAAAATAACAATGGAAGGAGTGCACCTGCCGGTCTTTTTCTAAGGTTTCTTTCGCCGCAGAGATAGCCTGCCCCATCACTTGTCCACCAAAAACCACCCCGAGTCCCAGATCCTGACTTTTGCCACGAAATAGATTCTCTTCTAGTTTTTCTAAACTCAGCTGATCTAAAAGATCATTTAATACTTTACCCATATCAAGCTCTCCAAAACAAAAAAGAGCGTGTAGTACGCTCTTTGTTATTCATATTTTTCTATTTCAATGACTTATAATGCCATCAATAGTTCTCGAACTTTTGCAAAATCTGCCGGGAACTCTTTTGAAAGCAATGCTAAATCAGCGCGAGCAGCAAGTGCTTCAGGAATAAAAATGCCTCGTCCTAAAATAGCTTCGACACTCTCTTTAAATTTAGCTGGATGCGCAGTACATAAGAATAAACCCGTTTCGTTATCTTTTAACTGATTTGTTAACTCTCGGTATGCAATTGCGCCATGTGGCTCACATAAATAACCTAATTTATCCATTTCAACCAAGGTAACTTTAGTTTCTGCATCGCTTATTTTACCGTAACCCAATTCAGATAACGACCAACCTTTCACTGCAAAAAGCTCTTCAATACGCGGCCAATTATTTGGTTGACTAACATCCATCGCATTTGAAAGAGTCGCAATTGTTGTTTTAGGCGACCAATGACCATTCTGCAAATAACGAGGCACTGTATCATTTTCATTCGTTGCCGCAATAAAACGTTTGATTGGTAATCCCAGAGATTTAGCGAGTAACCCCGCGGTTAAATCACCAAAATTTCCACTCGGCACTGACACAACTAAATTTTCACGTTGGGCAACACTTAATTGGGCAAAAGCTTCAAAGTAATAACAAATTTGAGCCAGTAAACGGCTGATATTAATTGAATTAGCAGAGTTTAAGCCAATTGTTTTTTTCAATTCTTGATCATCAAATGCCTGCTTAACCATTGCCTGACAGTCATCAAACGTACCTTCAATCGCAATCGTGGTTATATTGCCGCCAAGCGTACAAAATAGTTTCTCTTGTAGCGGACTAATTTTTCCTTTGGGATAAAGGATCACCACATCAATATTATCCATACCATAAAAGGCATGAGCAACAGCAGCACCAGTATCACCCGATGTTGCCGTTAAAATAGTAATTCTCCCATCATCTTTAAAGTGTGCTAGACATTGCGCCATAAAACGGCCGCCAAAATCCTTAAATGCTAAAGTTGGACCATGAAAAAGCTCTAAAGCACTAATTCTATCCGTCACTTTTTTAACGGGCGCAGCAAAAGTAAAAGCTTTTGATACAATACTATGAAGCATTTCTTTGCTTAGTTCATCACCAATTAAATGAGATAAAATTTCAGTTGAACGATCAACAAGATTCATTGCTAATAATGCATCAATATTTTCAAGCGGAGAGATTGTTTCCGGGAAAAAAAGCCCCTGTCCACGTCCTAGACCTTGTTTTACTGCTTGTTGAAAATTGACCTGTTCACTGCTGTCTTTGAGGTTGTATAAATTCATAGTTCTGTTCCTAGCACGCGAGCACCCTGTTGATCAAGGTGGCAAATATGACAAAATCCTTCATCATTTTGGAGAAAGTTTTCTGTTAACCAATTTTGTAATGATTGAGCTTGCTTGAGATCGGTCATTACAGTAAAGACTGTTGGTCCCGACCCAGAAATTCCCATTGCTAACGCACCGCTCTGCTCAGCATAAAGGCGCGCTTCTTTAAAACCTGGAATTAACTGTGAACGATAAGGCTCAGCAATCACATCTTTAAGCATTTTGGCAGCCAGCTCAGGCTGATTGCTGTAGCTTGCATGAACAAAGGCACCCAAGCGGCGTCCATAAGTAAGAGCATCACTCAAGCGATATTGTGCAGGTAAAATATCTCGCGCTACAGAGGTGGAGATACTAATCCCCGGATAAGCTACGACCCAATACCACTCTTTAAAAGAGGGGATATTTTGACTGATAATGCCACCTTCGTTGATCATCAGTTGCAGTCCGCCTAAGTAGCAAGGTGCCACATTATCGTAATGCACGCTACCACTGATCTGCCCTTCCATTTCCCCCATTAAGGTCAACATGCTTGTCTTATCAAGTAGATAATCATGCCAAGCATTAAGTGCTTCGAGTGCCGCGACAATTGAGCTTGAACTAGATCCTAAACCGCTGCCTACGGGTAAATTTTTCTCAAGGATCATTTTAACCGGCAGAATCTCTTTATTACGTTTGCTTAAGGCTGCTTTGTAACCTAAATAACATTGGTAAACAATATTACTTTTAGAGTCAGTTGGTAGTTTATGTGCGTAACGACCAATACACTCTAAAGAGAAACCATAATCACCTCTTGATACTTTTACGCGATCACCGAGTAATTCGCCATTGATAGGCGCGAGAGCACCCCCTAATACATCAAAACCTACGCTGACATTTGCTGTCGAGGCAGGAGCATATGCTACAACACTCATTTAAAACTCCTGTTTCTGAATATTTACCGTTGTACGTAATACTAAAAACCGGGAACAGCGACTTTGTCTATAGGTCACATCTGCGACTAATTTATAAGACATATTAAAACTCCTGTTTCCAATTTAGTGTGCGCAATAAATCCGCAAAGACGCCTGCCGCAGTCACTTCTGTCCCAGCTCCATAACCACGTAATACCAGCGGTATTGGCTGATAATACTGACTATAGAAAGCTAATGCATTTTCACCATCTTTCACTTTGTTAAGGGGATCATCCGCATCAACAGCTTTAATACTACAACGACACTTACCATCTGTGATACTACCGATATAACGCAATACTTGGCCTTTCTCATTAGCTTTTTCTTGCAGCTCTTTAAAATAAGCATCAGCCTCGGGTAGACGTGCCATAAACTCGTCTGCGGTGCCACTATCATCGAAACCAGGTGGTAATGCCTGCTCTATTTCAACATCTTTAAGTGATAAATTCATGCCGGCTTCACGCGCTAAAATAAGTAATTTACGGGCAACATCAGTGCCACTTAAATCATCTCGGGGATCCGGCTCTGTGAAGTTTAAGTTACGCGCTTGCTTGGTCACTTCAGAGAATGCGACCCCCTCATCTAATTTACCAAAGATAAATGATAAGGATCCCGATAAAATACCATTAAATTTAACTAACTGATCACCTGCATTAAATAGATTCTGCATATTTTCAATAACAGGTAACCCCGCACCCACATTAGTATCGTATAAGAATTTCCGACGTTTCATTAAGGCGGTTAAACGTAACTGCTGATAATAAGCCATACTACTTGTATTGGCTTTTTTATTAGCAGTGACCACATGAAAGCCGGCTCCTAAAAAGTCTATATAGCGCGCAGCGATAGCATCATCACTAGTACAGTCAACAATCACAGGGTTAATAATATGAGAATCATCAACCAGCGCTTGCATGTGCGACAACGATAAAACTTCTGTTGCCTCTTTTAAACTTTCGCGCCAATTGGCTAATTCGATACCTTGTTCATCCATTAGCATCACCCGGCTATTGGCGATACCACAGACGCGGATATGGATATTACGCTCCGATAATCGCGCTTGCTGACGATAAACCTGATCAACCAAGGCACCACCTACACCACCGCAACCAATCAGAAACATATCGATATATTGCACACTAGCGAAGAATTTTTGATGGCAAGCGATCACCGCTTGTTTGGCTTTTTCTTCCGCGACGACGACTGAAATAGAACGTTCTGATGAACCTTGCGCAATGGCCGTAATATTAATTGACGCTTCTGTTAAAGCAGTAAGGAATCGAGCCGCGATACCTTTCGCTTCTTTCATGCCATCTCCCACCAGGGAGATAATCGCTTGTTTATCAACCAGTTCAATTGGTTCTAATAAATTATTTTTAAATTCAAGCCTAAATTCTTCATTTAATGCATCTAAGGCTTTTTCAGTATCACTTGAAGCGATACAGAAACTTAAACTATATTCAGAAGACGATTGAGTGATCAAAATAATCGATACACGCGCACGCGAAACCGTAGTAAATATTCGACCAGCCATGCCAACAATGCCTTTCATACCGGTACCTGAAATACTTAACATGGTCAGTGCTTTGAGATCTGATATCCCCTTAACCTGCATGGATTGATCGTCGAGGCCATCACCAATAAGCGTCCCACTTGCTTGCGGGTTATGAGTGTTTTTAATTAAACAAGGTATATGGTGCTGCGCAATCGGCGCGATTGTTTTAGGATGCAGCACTTTAGCACCAAAATAAGAAAGCTCCATCGCTTCGGCATAACTTAATGAACGGAGTAATTTGGCATCTTTTACCAAACGAGGATCACAACTATAAATACCATCTACATCAGTCCAAATTTCACAGCATTCCGCTTTCAAACATGCCGCTAAAACTGCCGCTGAATAATCAGAGCCGTTACGCCCAAGCACTAATGTTTCCCCCTGCTCATTACCCGCAGTAAAACCGGGCATTAAATAAATTGCATTTTTAATAATAGCTTGCTTTGCAAACTTAGCCGACGATGCTTCAATATCGATTTGCGCTTCAAGATAACCGCCTTTATATGCAATTAATTTTTCTTGCGGCTTAATCACCTCAACCAGATGCCCTTTGGCAATCAAAAGTTGTTTCATGCAAGCAACACTAAGCAGCTCACCCTTACTTAGAATTTGCGCTTCAATATTTGCGGGACATTGTGCTAATAAACGCACGCCCTCTAGCAAATTAGTTAAATGCGCCAGTTCCTGCTCAAAAATAGTTTTTAAAAGACCATCGGCAAATTCTGAGTAAGCATTTTTTAGGTTTTTAATTAGTTCAGCAAAAATACGCTGAATATCGATTAAATTACTCTCGGCAGAGAGGCCCTGACTGGTTTTTTCGACAACCGCCACCAAATTATTGGTGACCCCCGCTGGTGCGGATAAAACCAATGCGATTTGTGACTGTTGCTGATTGCTGATAGCAATATCTGCAACTTGATTAAAACGTTCGGCATTTGCTAATGATGTGCCACCAAATTTAAGTACGCGCATTTAAACGATCCCTGCTGTAATACAAAAAACCCGCAGATAACCGCGGGTTCATAAAAGCTATGATTTATTTCATAAATTCAACATGAGCGGGCCACTTCTTAGCGAAGGCCCCTGAATAAAAGTTAAATTGGTGAAATAAGACATAAACCATAGTGTTTTTGTTACTTTAATTGTTATTTTTAATAGTTGTAGGGCTATCATAACAAAGCTTTATCTTGACTGAAACAATTGACGCTTTAGTAATGTAACTTTTCTTCACAAAAACCGATTGACGAACATCTCAACGGCTACATTTATACGTTTTTAATATTATCAGCCCTGATCTCTCGTTCAAAATCACGGCGGCAGCCACCAAGCAGTTGATGCACATCAATGAACAACCTATATTTATACTTATTTGCTGACATTACAGTTGTTATGTGAATGTTAAGTAATTATAGTGATTTCCTTAATTGTAGAGGAACAAACAAGTAGCCTATAACTCTTTATAAGTAGTTTTTTTAAACTTGTAGCACTTTTCTTCACAAAAAATCATAAATGTAAAAGTATTGTTTAAAAAAATAACTAAACGTTAATTATTTTAAAATGAGAAAGACATAAGAAACTAACAACTTTCTTATCCCTGTTTGCTTTAACGTTTTGAAAATTGCCCAGTTTAGGCCGTTCGCATATACAGAATTTAAAAATAGGAGTTCCTCATGTCCACAGCAAATATACTCATTGTTGAAGATGAATTAGTCACCCGCAATATGTTAAAAAGTGTTTTTGAAGCAGAAGGTTACAATGTTTTAGAAGCGAATGATGGCGATCAGATGCAACAGATCATCAAAGAAAACAGTAATATTAACCTCATTATTATGGATATCAATTTACCCGGAAAAAATGGCTTACTACTTGCCAGAGAACTTCGTGAAAATCAGAATATTGCACTGATTTTCTTAACGGGTCGTGATAATGAAGTGGATAAAATATTGGGTTTAGAAATTGGCGCAGATGATTATATCACCAAACCCTTTAATCCTCGGGAATTGACTATCCGCATCCGTAATTTGCTAACCCGCACTATGCAAGAAAACCTCTATTTTGAAGAGGTACGAGAAAAAGTAGAAAACTATAAATTTAACGGTTGGACGCTTGAGATTGATAGTCGATCATTAATCAGCCCGAATGGCGATCTCTTTAAATTACCACGTAGTGAGTTTAGAGCCATTCTGCATTTCATTGAAAATCCCGGGAAAATACAAACACGGGCGGAACTGTTATTGAAAATGACCGGACGTGAATTAAAAGCACACGATCGTACTGTTGATGTAACAATCCGCCGCATCCGTAAGCATTTTGAAAGTATTCCGGAAGCGCCTGAAATCATCGCAACCATTCATGGTGAGGGTTATCGTTTCTGCGGACAAATCGAATAAAATACAATGTCACTATCAATCAAGAATTCAACAAGGTGCTTTTTTAAGCACCTTGTTTTTGGGGAAAGTTCCGACTTGCAGCCAAACTAACGCAAGCAATCTTCGCATATCAAATATTGATAGCAAATCTACTCATATCGCCAAAGTAACTAAAAAGGGAGCACTATAGCTTATTAAAATCCCCCTAACTGCGTTGTCAATTTGGTTCACAACATCGTGTTTTTCGCCACTTAGTGGTCAGCTCAAGCGGTTCAAAATCATTCCATAGAGTTTCAACTATTTCCTACAACTCACGTCTTGGTAGTGTTATTTTTTCCTACGTAATACTTGATCTCTGTATTACTTCCTTTGCTATTATCTATTGATTTATGCTTATAAAATTAATACTAGCTACATGTAAATTATATTTACATTTTTTATTTCTAAATCAAAAAAAATAGTTACTGTAATCAGCACATTGCTTCCCTGGACTTTCCCCCGAGCCCCAAATAGATCATCTAGTGAGTGAGTGAAACTTGTATCCTTCAAAATAACGAAAACAGTAACTGCATCTCACTGCCTATTTAATACAAAGTGCTTACCCCATAACTTAAGGATTCAAATATCTTCAAAGCACTTGATGAGCAATTCCGCAACACCTAATATGATACAGATCACATCACAAAGGATAAGTGAATATATCTGCTTAAAAAAGTTGCACTAAATGCTGAAACGATTCAGTATTGTTACTGAATCGTTTCAGTATTAAAGTGAGCAGATTATTATCTGTTTTAAATAGTGATATCCCTTTATAAATAATTTAATAGTCAGTTGATTGCTGCGCCAGCACCCACTTCTATTTATTACAGGGAAATAACTGCGAATAAACAACTTTACTTGTCTGAATATTTTTTTATTGCCAGCTGAATCTGCTCAGTCAAGGCAAGCTGAAATAAGGTAGATAAACTATGTTAACAATTAACAACAGTGATATTGTGCTTTCACAAGTAGCTGTAAATAAAACCGAGGCGATAACATCTGTCGCTGCCAGTCTGACAGAAAAAGGCTATGTTGAAGCCGGTTACCGAGAGGGTATGCTGGGACGAGAAGCGCAAACTTCCACTTTTTTAGGTAACGGCATCGCCATTCCCCATGGCACCACAGATACGCGCGACATGGTCAATAAAACAGGTGTTATTGTGCACCACTTCCCAGAGGGAGTAGATTGGGGGGATGATAATACTGTGTATCTGGCAATCGGTATCGCCGCCAAATCAGATGAGCATTTAACTATTCTGACCCAACTCACCAAAGTACTTTCTACCGATGGCGTTGAAGATCTGCTTAAAAACGCAACCAAAGCTGACACTATTGTCGATTTACTGTCAGGTAAAGTACAAAGTGAGACTGAATTTAACAGTGAGCTGATCCAACTCAATGGATCCGCAAGCGATCTAACCGCGCTTAGTGCAAACGCGGCCAACTTAATAAAAAATCAAGGCTTAGTCAATGATACCTTTGTTAACGAAACAGCAGGTAATGCCACCAATTTGGGCCAAGGTCTTTGGTTAACAAGCAGCTGTCAGGGCGTCACCAAAACAGCATTATCTTTTGTTACAAGTGCGCAGACATTACAAAGCCAAGGTCAGCCAGTAAAAGGGCTACTTTGTGTTGCCAGTAATAGTGCGTTACATCTGAAAAACCTAAACTTTCTGACGGCACTTTTATACAGCAATAAAATCGACAAATTATTAAGCGCTTCCGAAAAAGAGATTGTGACGTTATTAACTCAAGAGCTGCTCGAAGGTAGCCAACAAACCTTTACCATTAAAAATCCCCATGGTTTACACGCCCGCCCAGGGGCTATGTTAGTGCATACTGCAAAACAGTTTAAAGCCAAAATCCAGATGACCAACTTAGACGGAACCAGTAAAACAGAAAATGCCAAAAGCCTGATGAAAGTAATGACGCTAGGCGTTAAATTTGGTAATAAGTTACAGTTTACTGCGCAAGGAGAAGATGCAGAAGCAGCGCTCATTGCAATCGGCAAAGCCATTGAGGCAGGTTTAGGTGAGAAAATCGCATGAAGACAAAATTAAAAGTTGTTACGGTTACGTTAAATCCCGCCTTAGATCTGACCGGTTCACTTGATACGCTTTCAACTGGGAGTGTCAATTTGATTGATACAGGTAGCCTACACCCCGCAGGAAAAGGGATTAATGTTGCCAAAGTACTCGCTGAACTGGGCGCACAGGTAACCGTTACCGGTTTGCTAGGCCGGGATAATCAAGAACCCTTTGTACAACTCTTTGACTCTCTAGACATAACAGACAGATTTATCCGAGTAGGCGGTGCTAGTCGCATCAATGTAAAAATAGTTGAAAAGTCAGGACAAGTAAGCGATCTCAATTTTCCCGGTGTCACCGTGAAAGAAGATGAGATAAAACGATTTGAAGACACTTTATTCGCACTTGCTCAATCCCACGACGTTTTTGTAATCGCTGGTAGCTTAGCGCAAGGCGTTTCAACTGAATATCTAGCGACCTGGATTAAAAAATTACAGACGGCCGGTAAAAAAGTATTCTTTGACAGTAGCAATCAAGCCTTAGCAGCTGGTATTGGAGCTTGCCCTTTCCTCATTAAACCCAATGATGATGAACTCAGCACGATTGTGGGCCATGCGCTAAATACGACTTCTGATATCACTGTGGCAGCAGAAAAACTACACCAGCAAGGCTGTGAAAATGTAGTCATTTCGATGGGTCATAAAGGCGTACTTTGGCTTGATCAATCAGGTTGGATCCAATCTACACCACAAAAAATGGATGTTGTTAGCACTGTTGGTGCTGGCGATACACTGGTCGCTGGACTTTGCTGGGCACAGCTAAACCAGTGGGGAAAATCACAAAGTTTACGTTTTGCAACAGCGCTGGCTGCATTTGCTGTAATGCAAATAGGCGTCGGCGTAGAAGACATCACTAAAGTACATGCCATGCAAGAAAAGATAAAAATAACTCAATTGCCCCGTATATAAAAGGACTGAAAAAATGAAATTAGCGATAGTAACCGCCTGCCCAAGTGGCATAGCCAACAGTGTTATTGCTGCCGGCTTAATGAAAAAAGCAGCAAGTGAATTAAACTGGGAAATTAATATTGAATGCCAATCGACAATTATCCCCGTTGATACCCTAACTCAAGCACAAATTGAAGCTGCCGATTGCATCGTTATTGCAGCCAACACAACAGTCGACAACAGTCGTTTTAAAGGCAAAAAAGTTTATCAATCTAATATTGCTGAATGTCTTACCGATGTAAAAGACTACCTGCAAAATGCAGTTGAAAAAGCACAACTGCTTACTCAGGTTACACAAGCGGCCGCACCTTCACCATCCGCTAAGAAAATTGTCGCTATTACCGCCTGCCCGACTGGTGTTGCCCATACGTTTATGGCCGCAGCAGCCTTAGAAGAGGAAAGTAAACGCTTAGGTTATGAAATTAAAGTTGAAACACGCGGCTCAGTGGGTGCAAAAAACCAATTAACAGCAGATGATATTAGCGCAGCTGACTTAGTGATTATTGCGGCCGATATCGAAGTGGATTTAGCACGCTTTGCCGGTAAAAAACTGTACAAAACCAGCACCGGTTTAGCCCTTAAGAAAACCAACCAAGAGATCAATAACGCATTTGCACAAGCAACGGTTTATCAAAGCCAAGAAGGCGGCAGATCAGCTGATAATGTAAAAGAAAAGACAGGCGTATATAAACACCTCATGACAGGTGTATCACATATGCTACCAGTGGTCGTTGCTGGGGGATTATTAATAGCACTTTCTTTTGTCTTCGGTATCGAAGCTTTCAAAGAAGAAGGCACTCTGGCTGCTGCATTAATGACGATTGGTGGAGCTTCTGCCTTTGCCCTTATGATACCCGTTTTATCCGGCTTTATAGCATTCTCGATTGCCGACCGACCAGGACTTGCTCCCGGTTTAATTGGCGGAATGCTCGCAAGCTCAACTGGCGCAGGCTTTCTTGGCGGCATAATAGCGGGTTTCTTAGCAGGTTACGTGGCTAAATTTATCGCCGACAAAGTTAATCTACCTGAATCCATGGCGGCTCTCAAACCTATCTTAATCATTCCATTAGTAGCGAGCTTAGTGACTGGTTTAGTGATGATTTATGTCGTCGGTGCTCCGGTTTCTGCAATCATGGCATCACTCACACAATTCCTTGCCAATATGGGTTCAGCGAATGCGATCTTACTGGGCACTTTGCTTGGTGCAATGATGTGTTTCGATTTAGGTGGCCCGGTAAACAAAACAGCGTACACTTTTGGTGTTGGCCTATTAGCATCGCAAACCTATGCGCCGATGGCGGCGATTATGGCTGCCGGCATGGTACCTCCGCTGGGTATGGGACTGGCAACATTCTTAGCTAAATCCAAATTTATCAAAGCAGAAGCGGAAGCGGGTAAAGCCGCATTTGTATTAGGCCTATGCTTTATCTCTGAAGGTGCTATCCCTTTTGCGGCTAAAGATCCAATGCGCGTGATCCCTTGTTGTATCGCAGGTGGTGCTTTAACAGGCGCTCTTTCTATGCTCTTCGGGGCTCAGCTACTAGCGCCACATGGCGGTTTATTTGTACTGCTTATCCCAGGGGCAATCAGTCCGGTCATGTTGTATTTGGGGGCGATTGCGGCAGGGACTGCCGTCACCGGCTTTAGCTATGCATTCCTAAAGAAAAGTGACAAGCAAGAAGCGCCAATTGCAGCTTGATTTAACGATCTTTCATCATTAGCTAACTGATAAACACCTCGGATTTTTGAATGGGGGTGTTTATCTAGTTGAGCAAGCTCGCAGCAAAGTAACTTATGATTTTAAACGCATAATAGATCTTAAAGCGAACGAAATACATGAACATCTACCACTGCTTTGCGAAAGCAGTAATATGGTCGTAGATGCGTAAGGCGCGATGAGTTAAACCACTAACGAATAATGGAATTATTCCGGCAAGTTGAGTGCGATATTCCGGTGCAAATTTATTCAGTTAATTTAAGAGGGTATATGTTATGAGAATTGCAATGGCGAGTGATCACGCAGGCTTTACTTTAAAAGAAGAGATAAAATTATTTTTACAAAATCAAGGTCACGAAATTTTAGATTTTGGTACAAGTAACGAAGACCCATGTGATTTACCCGATCACATTTATCCAGCAGCGATTGCAGTTGCAATGGGGAAAGCGGAACGCGGTATATTTATTGACGGAGTGGGTTATGGCAGCGCGATGATTGCCAATAAAATTTCCGGTTTGTATGCAGCTGTGTGCCAAGACCCTTTCTGTGCCCAATTAGCCCGCTCACACTCAAATACTAATATTCTTTGTATCGGCGCTAAAATTATTGGATCAGGCATTGCAGTGGAAATTGTCAATGCTTGGATGACAACTGACTTTTTGTGTGGTGAAGAAAAATACAGCAAACGCGTAGATAAAGTGGTCGCTATATCCGAAAACCACCTCAAACCGCTGCCTATTGTGAAATAAATAAAGACGCAAAACATGGCCGCAAGCGGTCGAGGCAGTTACAAATACAAATCAACTCACTCCTTAGGAAGCGACAGCGAGTGAGTAATCCAATGTTACCTTCTAACTAATTTGCGAGGA
The DNA here is from genome assembly GCF_022267535.1 of Psychromonas antarctica. Classification (GTDB taxonomy): domain Bacteria; phylum Pseudomonadota; class Gammaproteobacteria; order Enterobacterales; family Psychromonadaceae; genus Psychromonas; species Psychromonas antarctica. The sequence goes on along the minus strand of NZ_JAHNZV010000063.1, from coordinate 967 downwards.
ATAACCTCTATGCAAGGGTGGTAAATTCCCTTTGCAGCCGAGAGTGCAAGTTCAAGTGCTTTTTCTGCGATCAACTCAAATTGCTGAGGCAATGACTGGATCTTAACCGGTAAAAAGTCCAATAAACGGTTATCCCCAAAGGTTGCTAAATCAACACTTTTCAGTAATTTCGGATGCGCTAACAAACAATCTAGCACCCCCTCAAACAAAACATAAGAAGTAACCAATATTGCATCAGGAAAGCAGTCTTGATCAATCCACTGCTGTGCCAAAATACGACCTTGCTCGAGACTAAAGTGTTCGCCATAAGTACAGATATATTGAGGCGAGTTTGGCTGTTGTGAAAGTGCGGCTTTGAAGCCTTGCTCTCGCTCTTTAGATATACCAAGCTGAGGCACCGCACCAATCAACCCAATGCTATGTACATTTTTTTCGAGTAACGATTGAGTTAATTCAAGAGCCCCCTCTAAATCCTCACTTATGACACTAGCAAAAATTTCATCATCGAGATAACGATCTATCGCCACCACGGGCAAACCTTTAGCTTGAATTTCACGATAAAAGTTATTCTCCACAGCTAATACACTGGCGATGATAAGTACATCAATGCCTCTACTGACAAGATTAGAGACAACGCTCATTTCAGTATCAGGATCATCATCTGAGCACGAGATGACCAGTTGAAAGCCTTCTTTTCGAGCGTCTCTTTCTAACAGCTTAGCTAACTTAGCATAACTGGTATTTTCTAAATCAGGAATAACCAGACCGAAAGTATGACTATTACCGGCCCTTAAAGAGCTGGCAGCATAGTTAGGCTTGTAATTATATTTTGTCACTACGGCCATTACTTTTTTACGCGTTTTTTCACTGATCCGGTATTGAGCAGACTTACCATTTATAATGTAACTGGCTGTAGTGCGAGAAACACCTGCTAATTTAGCTATTTCTTGTAATGTCATTTAATATC
>NZ_JAHNZV010000062.1 GCF_022267535.1 Psychromonas antarctica | reverse complement strand
AGTTGTGTAACTGAATGAGGTGACAAGATAATCAATGTACAGCTCAAATATTTGTTTATTTTTATTCATGGCTCTACTTTAGCGGTTTTCGAAATGAAAGTTTAGTGATAATGCGTAACATCAGTTATTAAAAGTGAATAAAATAACTATTCGCCTTTGCACATAAAATGTCAGCCTCTTTTAAAAAAAAGGGCTGACATTGCTAATAGATCTAAGAATATCGAGGTCTGGGGTGACTTTTCATTGTTCACGACATAGCCGACTTATCTGTTTTAAATCAACAAACTACAGATTTAAAATAAGAAAAAAAGACCTTGGGAACGACATATTCAGAAACTAATCCAGCGAACCAATATAGACAGAAAGAATAACCATTCTCTTTAATTATATACGGATCAGGCATATGAGCGTTCCCCTAGGCCTTCAGAAAGTCTGGGTTTGCATTAGATAATCACAAACCCGCTTTAGAAAAAGCTTGCGCAACAATTTCTTGGGCTTCTTTTTGGATCAGTGCAATATGCTCAGCACCAATAAATGACTCTGAATATATCTTATAGATATTTTCAGTGCCAGATGGACGCGCAGCAAACCATCCGTTTTCGGTGGTCACTTTCAAACCGCCGATAGCGGCGCCATTGCCAGATGCATGCGTCAGTTTCTCAATGATTTTTTCACCGGCTAATGTATCGGCTTCAACCATCTCGGGACTTAAATTAGCAAGTATTTTCTTTTGCTCAGGAGATGCTGGCGCATCAAAACGCTGATAAATTGGGGAACCAAATTTTTCGGTAAATTCAGCATAGTGCTCACCAGGATCTCTTCCCGTTACCGCAATAATTTCTGCAGCTAATAAAGCTAAAATAATACCGTCTTTATCCGTACTCCATACAGTGCCATCTTTACGCAAGAAAGATGCTCCCGCACTTTCTTCACCACCGAAGCCTAATTTACCTTCGTAAAGACCATTAACAAACCATTTAAAACCAACTGGCACTTCAGACATTTGACGTCCAAGTTGCCCAACAACGCGGTCAATCATTGAACTTGATACTAATGTTTTACCAACGATGGCATCTTCTGGCCACTCTTTCCGGTGAGTAAACAGGTAATTAATCGCCACTGCCAAGTAATGGTTAGGGTTTAATAGCCCAGAGCTTTTGGTAACGATTCCATGGCGGTCATAGTCCGGATCATTAGCAATTGCCACATCAAATTTATCTTTTAACTTGATAAGTCCAGCCATTGCATAAGGTGATGAACAATCCATACGGATTTTTCCATCTTTATCTAGGGTCATAAAAGAGAAAGTAGGATCAATACGGTCATTGACAACTTCAATATCTAAGCCATAGGTTTTAGCGATAACAGGCCAGTAAGCAACACCAGAACCACCTAATGTATCAACACCGATTTTAATACCGGCTTTGGCAATCACATCTAAATTGAGTACATTTTTGAGATCATCAACATATGGCTGAATATAATCATATTCTTCGACTAAATCTGATTCCATTGCTTCAGCAAAATCCCACTGCTCAATATCATCAAAGTTATCATTCAATATTTCATTAGCACGATCTTGAATAATTTTTGTTACATCACTATCAGCAGGGCCACCATTTGGTGGGTTGTATTTGAAACCACCGTCTTCAGGCGGATTATGAGAAGGCGTAATAACAATACCATCAGCTAAACTATCAGGATTTGCCTTGTTATATTGTAATATTGCATGAGAAATCACAGGTGTCGGCGTGTAACCGCCCCCTTCCTGTACGATCACCTTGATGCCATTGGCAACGAGCACTTGTACAGCAGAAACAAAAGCCGGCTCAGATAATGCATGTGTATCTTTACCAATAAACATTGGCCCAGTGTAACCTTGCTTAATACGGTATTCCGCTAGTGCCTGACTAATAGCCAAAATATGCAGTTCGGTAAACGCATTATTGAATGAGCTACCACGGTGACCGGATGTACCGAATGCTACCTGCTCACTCGCGATACTGACATCTGGAAGGTTCACATAATATGCTGAAATCAATTTCGGGATATTAACGAGATCACTTGCTTGTGCAAGTTGACCTGCTCTTGGATGAATTGCCATAATAAATATTACCTCAAAAGTATAAATAAATAATTTCTAAAAATATGCTTATCGAAAATACATTAATCGCATAAAACGACTTTGTCCTTAAATTTCATCTTTTGTACGTTCTGCTAAATGCTCAGGTATGCGTGCTATCAAATATTCAGGGTAGCCCATAGATGTCATCATCTGTCTCAATATAATCTGCTTGCGACGAGTATTAGCATTAGTTATCACCCAAAAAGGGGTGTTAGGAATGTTGCGAGGTTTACTTGCTCTTAATAGCGCAACTTCTTTGTTATTATCGGATGCCAATAATTCACTTAAATTTTGTCCGAAATAATCCCGAGTCCGTCCTTTAGTCGTATTGGCCGCGACTATAAATGCCGCTTTCTTTTCATGATACATAGTCATCAGCATCATATTGAATTTCTTGGTAATGATAGCTTCTGTTATAAATGAACTTCGAGTAAAAAGCGCCTCTATACTTGCTGCCATATTGTCAGGAGAGGATGTGTCGGCAGTAGAATGCAGAGGTAACTGACTTGCTTCTTTGTTCATCGATGAAATAGTTTTCTGCCCAGACGTTTTCTTAATAATGTCTAACTCGCTATAACACGCAGCCTCTATGTCATTATTATTAGCAATAGCGGGTAATAAAAGCAATCGTCTTAAAATCTGCGAAGGTGTTTCGCCAAAAGCTTCTATTTTAGACAGAATGTATTTATAAAGATCATCTTCTATTTCTATTTCTTTCATTATTTCACCATTTGATTTTTACGCCAACATTTGCTATTTCTAATCGGTCAATTCTCATAAAAATCAACATAACAAAAAAACATTAGCCAATGTAACAACCATGTTAAACTAAAATACGAATGTACTTCATTTACCATAGGTGCAATTTAATTCTCATATTTTCACTTATAATCGAATATTATGCTACTTAATTACCAACAAAAACAACCGACTTTAGATGAAACGGGTCAAAATATTGAGATTATTTTTATCATCCATGGCTTATTTGGTAGTTTATCAAATCTCGCAGGGGTGGCCTCTGCACTGCAACAATCTCATCGCATTATATCAATTGATTTGCGCAACCATGGTAATAGCCCGCATTCGCCGACAATGTCATACCACGAGATGGCCAATGATGTTTTTGAGTTAGCAGATAATCTTAATATTAACTCATTTTCTATTTTAGGCCATTCGATGGGTGGGAAAGTCGCTATGGCTTGCGCGCTGCAACAACCCGAGCGCATTCATAAAATTGCAATTGCTGACATAGCGCCCGTGCCTTATCCAGATCAACATAGTGACGTTTTTGCAGGATTACAAGCGCTAGCTAAGCTGCCAATAACAAGCAGAAAATCTGCAGATTTAATATTAGCTCAATACTTACACACCTTGGAAGTCCGTCAATTCTTACTTAAATCATTGCAAAAAAAAGGCGATACTTACCAACTACAATTTAATCTTCCCTCCCTCATCGCAAACTATGAATCTATTAGAGGTTGGCCTACTATGCCTAACACTTTCAATAAAGAGACGTTGTTTATTAAAGGGAACAACTCAAATTATATTATCGTCGATAATCAGTCTGCTATTTTACATTTATTTCCTAAGGCAAAGATAAAGGTAATAAAAAATGCAGGTCACTGGCTACACGTGGAAAAAGCAAAAATATTCAACCGTTTACTCAGCCAGTTTTTTAGTTAAAAAGCACTTAATAGGATTATAAATAAATCGCTGACTATTAGTGTTTATGTTATATTTCTCTTTTTTGAGTGAAGCCTGTACTATGCTGCAAGAATATACAGAACAGATCGAGATTATTGGCCTTTACGGCTTTTATCTTCTACTTTTTTTGTTGATCGGGCTCTCTATTCAAGATCTATTAAAACGTGGTGACGTGCCCAAATTTGGTCGTAATATTGTGTGGTCGGTACTTTTTTTTGGTTGTATCGGCTTTATCTCTAAAGCAATCATCGAAATAATCTGGACCAGTACTGGCATCGGCTAGTGGTATACCGCAAGTAAGAAACAATACTTTTAGGTAAAAGAATGGCAAAAGAATCATTTGATCGTATTACTCACGATCTTTTTGCTGACGAGGTACGTATAGGTAGACCTAAAAGCAGCCCCCATTCGCGTCAAGTACAGCTTAAGATTAATAAGCAGAAGCAGACGCAACGAGATAAGCAAAAAGGTTTACAACGTATTGAGTTAAAAGTTGATAAGCAATTATTTGAAACACTCAATGAGCTATCAAAAAAGCAAAATATTAGTCGTGGCGAGCTGATTAATCAGCTTCTTCACGCACAGATAAATTAAATTTTTAATTAAGGTATAAAAATATGGCTAGCGTAGGTATTTTTTTTGGAAGTGATACAGGCAACACTGAAGCTATTGCAAAAATGATCCAAAATGAGTTGGGAAAAAAATTAGTTGACGTAAGAGATATTGCGAAAAGCAGTAAAGAAGATATTGCAGAATATAGTCTACTTCTATTTGGGATCCCGACTTGGTACTATGGTGAAGCGCAGTGTGATTGGGATGATTTTTTCCCTGATTTAGAAGACATCGATTTTAGCGATAAATTAGTGGCTATTTTTGGCTGTGGCGATCAAGAAGATTACGCAGAATATTTCCTTGATGCGATGGGTCAGCTAGGGGATATCGTAAAAAGTAAAGGTGCTACCATTATTGGCCACTGGCCGAGTGAAAGTTATGATTTTGAAGCATCTAAAGCACTTGTTGATGCTGACCATTTTATTGGCCTTGGTATTGATGAAGATCGCCAGCCGGAATTAACTGCATCTCGAGTCAAAGCATGGACAGAACAGATTTACGATGAGATGTGCTTAGCTGAGCTTGCTGACTAATATTAATAGAGCAAAACTGTTAGGGAAAAACCATGCATTTAGAAAATAAAGCATTAAAAGAAGCTGGATTAAAAGTAACTTCACCACGGGTTAAAATTTTGCGTTTACTCCAACTCCCAACCAATCAGCACATCAGTGCTGAAGAGCTTTATAAAAAACTGCTTGATCAAGGAGACGAAGTTGGTGTTGCAACGGTTTATCGCGTATTAAATCAATTTGATGATGCAGGCATCGTTACTCGCCACCACTTTGAAGGTGGAAAATCTGTTTTTGAGCTTGCTCATCAGCTTCATCACGATCATCTTGTTTGCCTAAAATGTGGTGAAGTAATTGAATTCAATGATGATTTAATTGAACAGCAACAAAAGCTGATAGCCAAAAAATATGGAATCAAGCTTAGCCATCATAGCCTTTATCTTTACGGCGATCCTATCGATGGCCTATGTAACCATAAAAAATAACCATCCTCTTTGAATATTATAAAAGCCCCCGTTTTATTACCTAAAACGGGGGCTTTTATAATTAATGGCTGCAATTCATTTATCTACTTTGTCACCCGAGCTAACGAATTTTACGCACCAGAACTTTTGAATTCCGCTTCAGGTTATATAACTCTTTTTTGGCGGAAGGCAAGGCACTAATATCGGCAAACTGGAAACCACGCTCTCTAAACCAATGAATACTTTGGGTAGTCAAAACAAAAATTGATTCTAAACCTAACTTTTTAGCTTCACGTTCAACCTTCTCAACTAAATTATCTGCACGCGCACTGCGCCGGTATTTAGGATGGCTCACTAAGCAAGCAAGCTCGCCCATTTTTTCATCTGCAAACGGATAGAGGGCAGCACAACCAATAACCATCCCATCTCGCTCAATGATTTGAAAATGAGTGATTTCATTTTCTAATAATTCGCGTGAGCGTTTAACTAAAACACCTTGCTTTTCAAGTGGCTCAATTAGCTCTAATAAGCCACCAATATCATCAATCGTCGCAGTACGAATTCGTTCATAGCTCTCTTTTACAATCTGAGTGCCAATACCATCTCGTGTAAATAGCTCTTTAAGCAACGCCCCCTCTTGGTGATAACTGATTAAATGGCTACGTGTTACCCCAGCTTTACAAGCGGCAGCTGCTGCGCGTAAAAAACGTAATGTGCCAGAGACCTCCTCGCTTTCTTTCTCCATTAAATCTATATATATTTGTGCTTCCTCAGGTAAAAGCTCTGAAATAACACGCCCTTGTTCATCCAAAACGCCCATATTAGAACAAAAACCGATTAACTTATCAGCCTGTAAATCAATCGCGACTTGCGTGGCGACTTCTTCTGCCAGTAAGTTAAATACCTCGCCGGTTACCGAATATCCTAGCGGAGAAATAACCGGAACAGCTCCTGATTCAAGTTGTTTTTTTATACCTTCAACATCAATTTTTCGCACTTTTCCTGTATGACAAAAATCGATACCGTCTTTAACGCCTATCGGTTGTGCTGTGACCACATTGCTTACTACAGTGCGAATGCTCGCGCCTTGCATCGGCGAATTAGCAAGCCCCATGGATAACCGCGCTTGTAATTCGATTTGTACCGCGCCCACCGCCTGTTTAATTAAGGTTAAACTTTTATCATCAGTGATCCGTAACCCTTCATGGAATTGACTGATATGGCCCTGTAAATCGAGTTGTTTTTGAATTTGCGGGCGTACGCCATGCACGAGAACAAGCTTAACGCCTAAGCTATTTAATAGTGCAATATCGTTAATAATAGGCTGGAAATTAAGCGTTTCTAATGCCTCTCCACCGATCATTAAAACAAAGGTTTTGTGGCGATGGGCATTGATATAAGGCGCTGAGCTACGGAACCAATTGACCAGTTGTTCTGAATCTTGTGCAACTTCCATTTATGTTATCCATCTAAAAGCGTTAAAGGTGTTGTGATGATACCGACCTAATCAACCGTGATATGCAGGTGTCTATAGCTTGGTATCAATCTATTTTATCAAAAATAGTCAGTATTTATCCAATCAAAACGATGACTGAACGCGGCGCTGCTATATATTCATGACTGACCCACTCTTTTTTATCTCCATCGATATAAATATCCTCCCCAGGCGGTAACGCAGTATCCAATATTCGCAACCACTCGCCGCTTGGTGAAGCCGGCAGTTCAAAAGTAAGTTCTTCCCAATAAAAATTAAAAATAACATAAGAAACAGTTGAGAAATGCGGATGACAACTCTCCATGGCGATGGCGTGCGAGGTGTTACTCCAATCAGGTTGATTGACTTTTACGCCATGCCACTTAAGTGCAGATTGAGCAATAATATCATGTAAGGAATAGCGTAAAGTTTCATTAACACTCACTGCCGTGCGGTGTTTAATTAAAGCTTTAGTAAAACGTAATAGATCACTATTTTCTTCTATTTTCCCCCAATCAAACCAAAATTGCGGGTTATCTTGACAATAACCGTTATTATTTCCCTGTTGTGAATGGGCTATTTCATCACCCATTAAAATCATCGGAGTACCTAAAGAGAGCAAAGTGATCACCAGCATATTTTTTATCTGTTGTCGGCGTAATTGAATAATTTGCGGATCTGCAGTTTGTCCTTCAATACCATGATTCCAACTAAAATTGTGGTCACATCCGTCACGATTACTTTCACCGTTAGCGAAATTATGTTTCTCATTGTAACTGACCAGATCATTAAGTGTAAATCCATCGTGACAGGTAATAAAATTGACCGATTTTTCTGGTTCAAAGTGATGCTCACCATAAATATCTGGACTGCTAATTAAGCGTGCAGCAAACTTATTGACCATGCCCCTATCGCCACGTACAAAACATCGGACATCATCTCTAAAATAGCCATTCCACTCTCGCCAACGCTGCCCAGCGAGACTCCCTACCTGATATAACCCGCCCGCATCCCAAGCTTCTGCAATCAACTTAACAGATGCCAATATAGGATCCGTATCAATACTGCGTAATGTCGGTGGGCTAAGCATCGGCACCCCCTGTTCATCACGTGATAAAATAGAGGCCAAGTCAAAACGGAAGCCATCAACATGCATTTTTTCAACCCAAAAATGGAGGCTATCGATAATCATTCGCCTAACTACTGGATGCGTGCCATTTAGGGTATTACCGCATCCACTGAAATTCATATAGTGCTGTCCGTCTGCTGATAAAATGTAATAATCATCATTATCAAAACCACGCAATGAAAATGTTGGTCCCGTTTCATCGCCTTCTGCAGTATGGTTATAGACAACGTCTAAAATCACTTCAATACCAGCCGCATGCAAAGCTTTAACCATGTCTCTAAATTCATTAATTGGTCCCAGTACGGACTTATCTGAACTGTATTCACGGTGTGGTGCAAAAAATGATAATGGGCTATAGCCCCAATAATTGACTAGCCCCGCATGATGTTCACTAGGATCAAACTGATGCACTGGCATGAGCTCCACGGCATTGATACCTAGCGCTTTCAAGTAGGGGATTTTTTCTATCAATCCGGCATAAGTGCCTCGTTTGTTGCTGTCGATATTAGCACTTGGATGACGAGTAAACCCCCCCACATGCATTTCATAAATCACAGTATTAGCAAAAGAATGACGTGGTGCGGTATCATTACCCCAGTCGTAATCATCAATATCGACAACAACACTTTTTAAACATTGGGCAATATTTGAACCTTCTCCAATAGCTGCCTCACGAGAAAAATTATCGCCTCGTTCAATAAGTAAGCCATAAGGGTCTAGTAAAACTTTTTCAGGCGCAAAAGCGGTGCCTTTATGTGGGCGATAAGGCCCAGTAACAGAAAAACCGTAAAGCTGTCCGGGTTTGACTCCAGCAACAAATATGTGCCAATAATATGCGGTGCGGTTATCACCCGATGACAACTCAAATGTGTTACTTGCAACGAGATCATCTTTATTTTTAAAAAAAAGAAGCTTCACACATTGAGCTAAACGAGCGTAAACACAAAAGTTAGCGCCATTTTTGCTATAGGTCACACCTAATTTATCTGGTTTACCCTTTCCTGTTGAAAACATATTACACTCCACATAACAACCATCAACGAAGCAATCAAGCTTCTGTACACCTGCGTAAACAACCACTTTTAATAAATTGATTTTTATAAGGGATTGCATGAAATTAGTCTATTTAATAACAATCAGTACTCTTCTACTCTTTAGTATCTGTACACAAGCTCAAATTAGTCAAATAACACCTCAAGAATTATACAATAAGATAGAATCAGGGCAGCCTATCGTTATTCTAGATGTGCGCACTGCACAAGAGTTTTCACAAGGGCACATCCAAGGAGCCGTTAATATTCCTTATGACCAACTCCACAGTCATAAAAAAAAACTGAATGCTTACAAAGCAAATGCAATCGTTGTTTATTGCCGCTCAGGACGTCGTGCAGAGATAGCCCAGCAAACGCTGCATGACTTAGGCTTTACTCAGCTAATAGACTTAAAAGGACATATTAATTTATGGCAAGCACTTAACTTACCACTGCTAAGCGGATCTTTTCTACACTAGTTTTTATTAAAGTATGAATCACTTCAAGCAGGTAAGAGATAGGTATCCACTTCTTATCTGCTGTTTAACTAAATTTATCTGTTTTCAGCGTTTTGGGGGCTAAGCCGTGCGTTTGCGAAAGCTTCTCTCCGAGCATCAATAAGCAAGGGGTTAACACCAGTGTCAACAAGGTTGCAAATGTAAGCCCTCCTGCAATTGCAGTGGCCAACTGTGACCACCATTGCGTTGATGGCGCGCCAAACTCAACGGTCCTAGTAAAAAAATCTAGATTCACTTTTAAGACCATCGGCATCAATCCCAAAATCGTTGTCACTGTGGTCAGCAACACCGGACGGATCCGTTGTGCTCCAGTTCTTAATATAGCATCTTGCGTATTGATGCCTTGTCTTTTTAGAACATTATAAGTATCAATCAACACAATATTATTATTTACCACAATCCCAGCCAGCGCGATAACCCCAATACCCGACATCACAATACCAAAGGGACTTTGGCTGATAAAAAGACCTATAAAGACACCAGAAGTAGAAAAAACAACCGCACTTAAAATCAAAAAAGCTTGATAGAAAGAGTTAAATTGGAGTACCAAAATCAAGGCCATAATAGCTAAAGCCACTATAAATGCCTTTTCTAAGAAACGCTCAGCTTCCTGCTGATCTTCATTTTGGCCACGTAATTTTAAGGTGATACGCGGATCAAGCCCTAAAGTTGGAAAGGTTTTTTCAAGCTCAGGTAAAATTAAACTTAAGTTAGTACCGGGGGCCATATCTGCACTGACGGTCATCACAATACGGCTATCCACTTTTTTAATAGATGATTGCTTAGGTGAAGGAGAAAGGGTCACAAAATGGCTAATAGGCACTTGCCCTGCAGCCGTTTTTATACGCAACTGTGTAAGTTTCGTTAAACTACGCTGAGCTTCGGGGTAACGAACGCGAATATCCAACTCGTCATCAATATCGTCGGGCCGATAGGTACCTAACATCAAGCCATTTGTAAGAAATTGTACACTGCTACCCAACAAGGTTGCATCCGCTCCATAACGAGCGGCATCGCTGCGATCTATTTTAAACTGCCATTCTATGCCGGGTTTTTCACCATCGTCTTCAATATTGATAAAATAACTTTTTTCGCTCAAGGCTTGCCGTAATTTATCGGCTGCACCTTGCAACAACGCAGGAAAACGGGAACTTATCTCAATTTGTAAATCCTTACCTGTGGGCGGCCCAGCCTGATCTTTTTTAAGCTCAATTTCCACTCCAGGCAGATCCTTAGTACGGTTTTTAATATCGGCAATAATTTCATTTGCGCCACGCCTATCTTGCCAATCCCTTAAATTAATGCGCATTTGGCCCACTAACTCCCCTGTTGAATCACCTGTTTTGAGGTACAAGGTATCAATTTCATCACTTAGCGGTAATATTTTCTGCTCTACAGTAGACATTATCTCGTCCTGCTCATAGATAGAAAAATCCCCGTAGGAGCGCACTTTAACCGAGATCCCAGAGGGCTCGACATTGGGAAAAAATTCAACTCCAAGATTCGATTTCGCAAATAAAGCCATACCAAAGATGGCAATAATTAGCGCAGACAAAAGCACTAGCCCGGGGTTTTTTATCGCTTTGTAGAGCACTTTGACATACAGCCCAGTGAATCCCGTTAGCGCTAAAAGATCTCCTTTCTCTGCAAGCATCGCATTATGTTTGGACTTTTCAGTGAGTAGCCGTGGTTTACCAAAAACACTGCCTAACACCGGAATAAAAATAAGGGCCATTAGTAATGAAGCGGTTAAAGTAGCAATAAGGGTCAGCGGTAAATACTTCATAAACTCGCCAGTAATGCCGGGCCAAAACAGCAATGGCGCAAAAGCCGCTAATGTAGTTGCCGTTGAGGCAATAATAGGCCACGCCATCCGCTTTCCCGCATCAAGATAAGCCTGATGGCGTTTCACACCCGCACTCATTTCACGGTCTGCAAATTCAGTCACCACAATGGCTCCGTCAACTAGCATGCCAACAGCCATAATCAATGCGAATAAAACAACGATATTAACCGTTATACCCGCTAGCCAGAGCACCAAAATCCCAGTTAAAAAGGATCCTGGAATGGCAATACCCACTAAAAAAGCACTACGCATCCCAAGCACAGCGATAATGACAATGACCACTAATAAAACGGCACTTAATACGTTATTTTGCAGATCATTAAGCATTGTTTTAACATCTTTGGAACTATCACCGGCATAACTAACTTGAATATTGGCGGGCCAAAACTGACTATTTTCAGCGACTAAGGCTTTAACTTTATCGACCGTATCAATAATATTTTCACCCGGACGCTTAACCACCTCCAAAGAGATAGTCGGCAAACCATTAACGCGAACAAAGCTACTGGGATCTTTGAAAGTACGGCGAATATTGGCGACATCAGCAAAGGTGATCACTTTATCATCGGTAACTTTTATCGGCATCGACAGTACATCTTTAATGGTTGAAAAAACGGCGGGTACTTTGATCGGAAAGCGCCCTTTTCCAGTGTCCATCACTCCAGCCGCCACCAAGCGGTTATTACGCGAAATAAGGCTATAAATGTCCCCCATATCCAGCTGATAACTTTCCATCAACAGAGGATCAACCAATATTTCCACCATGTCTTCGCGGTCACCACCAATATTCACTTCCAATATTTCAGCAAAACCTTCGAGCTTATCTTGAATCGATCGAGCAAGGGATATTATGGCGCGTTCAGGCGCACTACCTGAGAGTAAAATGGTTAAAGCCGGATTTTCAGTCGCAAGCGTCACCTGTTTGACAATAGGATCATCACTTTCCTGAGGTAATTCCCCTCCGGCTTGATCCACTTTTTCATGCACATCAACGAGTGCTTCTTTAATATCAATATCAATATAAAATTCAATAACAACAGATGCGTAGCCTGAGCTAGCAGTTGATTTCATCTCTTTAATCCCCTCTATACTCCGTAATGCCTGTTCAAGGGGGCGTAACAGTAATCGCTCAGCATCTTCAGGAGAAATTCCCTCATGCGCAACAGAAACGTAAATAAAGGGGATCGGGATATCAGGATCTGACTCTTTAGGAATATTGATATAAGCACTTAACCCCGCCACCAGCAAAAAAGCTAATAACATCAATAAGGCCCGTTTACGTGATAGCGAAGCTTCAATCACCGTTTTCATTATTATTGCTCCGTTGCAATGGCCTGCACGCTATCACCTGGTTTAACAAAACCTTGACCTAGCGTAATAATATCAACAGGAGTCGTAAATCCAGACAACCAAGCCCCGCCATTATCTGCTTCAACAAGCTTAATTGCTTTAAAGACAACAATCTCGTTTTCTACTAATTTAACACCGAGATTACCTTTTTCATCCATTGCCAAAGCGGCAGGGGAAACATAAATGGCATTAACAGGGTAAAGAGGAATCGACAATTTAGCACTAAGACCAGATAATATTTTAGAATCGGGGTTAGCAAATTCGCCTTCAATACGGAATGTGCTGCTTCTGCTGTCAGCTAAGGAGGCAATATAGCTTATTTTCCCTGATATTTCCTCGCCCGAAAGTAGAGTAGCGGAAATATCCTGCCCCAAGGTTAATTGCGTGATGTAATGCTCAGTCACATCACCACGTATAATAATAGGGTCGATATTTTCCAGACTAAAAAGCGCATCCCCCACTTGCAGATAATCTCCACGCTGCGCAAATTGTGTCTGCAAAATTCCGCTAAAAGGAGCGACAATAGTTGTCCGTTTTAAACTTAACTCGAGCAGTCTTACCTCGCTCTTGGCCGCTAGCAATAGACTTTTCATCTCAGCTAACCGCGATCGCCCTTGCAGTCCTTTCGCACTTAATGATTGGGCTGCGTTATAGTTAAGTAAACGTTCTGCAAGTAAGGCTTGCGCTTGTGCTAAATGCTCTGGCAATGCACTTTTATCTATCTCAGCTAAGGTACTACCCGCGTTCACATAACGTCCTTTTTTAGCCACTACGTTAACGACTTCCCCCGCTACTTGTGCACCAATAACCGCATGACTGTTTGCTTCACTTCGCCCGTATAATGTTAATGACTTAACCATTTTTTCAGGGATAAAATGTGTCGTTTGTACCTTCGGTAAGTTCTTCTGCTGTGTAGGTTGTCGTTCAGCGACACTTTTATCAGCGGGTAGCAGCAGCCACAGGACTAACAACCCTAGAATCAGTAAGGCAATCCAATAAGGTCGTAACGCAATGTAGCGATATAAGCGAAAAAACATAGAAAACCTCAATAAATAATAAAACGACTCAACCTCAACTCGAGATAATAAAAGCGACGTTTTCTTTAATATCATAAAATCAAAAACGCACATAACACAACGTTAACAGTTTTGTGTAGTTCAAGGTCACCTAGCGATACACGGAAATAGCTGCACTGTATCTATTTGTTTATCCCGGGCTGAGGTTACTTATTAATATTATCTCAATAAAAGCATGATGCGAGCGGTAATAGTAAATTTTGTCGGTAAGAGGGTATTTTTAAGAGGCTTAACTAAGTGAAGTCCGACAGGGCAAAACTTCACAGAACGGAAAAAATGTATTTAGATGGAGAATGACGATCCACAACCACAGGTTGCTGTTGCATTTGGATTATTAACTAAAAAGCGCGAACCTTCTAAACCATCCACATAATCCACGGTACCACCGACAAGGTATTGCAGACTCATTGAATCAATCACTAAAGTAACCCCATCATTTTTGATTAAGGTATCACCTTCATTCACTTTTTCATCAAAAGTAAATCCGTATTGGAAGCCGGAACAGCCGCCCCCTGTGACATAAACACGTAATTTTAATGCTGTATTTTGCTCTTCAGCAATAAGTATTTTTACTTTTTTTGCTGCACTGTCACTAAAATAAATGGGTAACGCCATTTCGACTTCGGATGCCATAGTAACCTCTAAAATAGGAGCTGATTGAAAGAAACAGCCTTAAATTGGTATAACTTCTAACTAATTATCCAATACCCAAGCAAATAGGTCAAGTAATATACCCATTTGATTAATGCACGTTAAACGAGACCTGATAACTTATCAACAAGTATCCTTATAACAACAAAAACCGACTTACTAGTAATCCGTTTACCTACAAGTCGATTTGATCAACTATCTCATTATCCTTTGCATCATCTAAGTCAAGCTGTGTTGAATCATCTTGATCATCGGCAATCAGGGTTTGCCAGTCATATTGGTGTATTATTTGCTGCGCTTTATGCCACCGATTACCTGCCACATTTAACTGTACAATAGCTTCATCAACCAGCATCTCCGGCGGTAATATAAACGTCCCTTTCATTGTCTGGAAATATTTAAATTTAAAACTCAGTTTGGCCGTTTCATTAAGAGAGCTTAAAGAGCTTAAAGAGCTGTTCTGCACATCCTCATTATCAACAGCCGCAAAAGTGATATCAAATTTCCCCGTTAAAAAACGACGATCTTTTTGCGTCTGCATCAATACCAGCTCATAATCCCATTGCCCTGTCAGTTCATTTTTAAGCACCGAAAATGAATATATTTTTACACCTGAAGGCTGTGATTCAGGGGAAACAACTCGCTCATAAAAGTATAACTTATTCAATGATACGTTTAATTCATCATTTAATTTTTTATTTTCTTGAGTCAATTGCATGACGGTCTGTTGTTCAGTCATCAACTCGGCATCGATACGCGCAAGTTGCTTAGATAGTTCAACTTTATCAAGACTTATCGTCTGCAAATCGGCTTTCATTAAAGATAATGAATCAACTAGAATACCCTGCTTGAATTTACCCAGCAAAAAACCCAACAATAAACAGATCATTGCTACAACAACCCACTTAATCACACTTTTCCTTAACCGCCTCATTGCATTACCTTTTACTCATATTAACCGAATCTATAACAATCATTCATCTTTACGTTGCATTCGAAGCATCGCTTTACGTGTTTTTTCTTGACGGATCTGACGCATTGACAGTTTCATTGTGCGCTCTAATAATTGCGTGTAAATAGGACGGCCACCCAATGATTGCGCCACCATAGTTGCTCCTAAACAGGTCACAATTAGCGGCAAAATCATCTCATAATTACTGGTCATTTCAATCACCAGTAAAATACCAGTAATCGGTGCCCGTACCGTAGCTGCAAATAGCCCCCCCATCCCCGCTATTGCAAACGTCCCAGGTTCAGTGACAATATCTGGAAACAGCGCATGGGCGGCGAGGCCAAACAACATACCAAACAAGGTACCAAGTGCTAATGTTGGCGCAAACACGCCACCCGGTGCACCAGAGCTAAAGCTAAGCAACGTTGCGATAACGCGGAGCAGGAAAATAACCATTAAAGTTCCAGCAAGGAAATGCCCCCCCTCTACTTTGGGGATCAATTCCATGCCGCTAAATGCAATATCAGGATTTATAACGGATAAAACGCCAAAGGAGCCCCCCAGAAACAAACCAATAGCGACGAAACGCCAGCGTTTATTTTGATGAACAAACAAATACATATCTAATGTAGAAAGGATCATTTTATTGAATAAAATACCAATCACGCCAAAACAGAAACCCAGTAACAAATATAACCACAATGACATTAAATCCGGATGGCCATAGTTAGTCACATCTACCACCGCATCTTGGCTAGTCATTAAACGCATCATTATGGTGGCCATTACTGCGCTCATAAAGACACTTTTTGTAGAGGTTAAACTGTAATTAAATTGTGAACGCATCTCTTCGATAACAAACATAATTCCCGCTAGCGGGGCATTAAAAGCAGCAGTCAGACCTGCAGCAGCACCTGCGGCTAGCAGCGCTTGAGCATCAACTTTGCCAACTTTGAAAATATCCGAAATCATCCGTCCAACATTTGCACCTAATTGCACCGATGGACCTTCCCGACCAAGTGCCATGCCGCTACCGAGCGCAAATAATCCACCAAAAAACTTAACCGGCAAAACACGCTTCCAGCGGACCGGCCGCATCCCTTCCATTGCGCCTTCAATTTCAGGTATTCCGCTTCCTCCGGCCTCCGGCGCAAAGCGATGCACCAGATAAAAAGCCATCCCCCCCATCGCAGCAGAGACAGGAATAGCGATTAACCATAAAGGGATATCTGAACCACTATAACTGCTAACAAACTGCAAGCGCATAGCCCCCACCCATTCAATACAATGATCAAAAAGTGCTGACAGGGTTCCCGCTAAAATACCAATAAAGGCGGATAACCAAATTAACAGCGCACTGCTTTTACGGGTAAAAAAACGTTCAATAAAGCGTTTGAAGTTACTCAGAAGAAATAAATGAATTCTTATTTTCATATAAATATAAACAACTATTAAAAGCGAGAATGAATTTAGTTATATTAAAGAAAAAATAACAGACAATAAAAAAGGTTAATTATATAACTCAAGTTTCGGGATTCAAAACAAACAATAAAACCCAAATAACTCGATGATTTTAAAGAGGTTGATGTCTCATTGTGGTAAAATACTTGTTAACTAGACAAAGGATAATACAACAAGAGACA
>NZ_JAHNZV010000061.1 GCF_022267535.1 Psychromonas antarctica | reverse complement strand
ATAAAGGTGAACGTATCGGTTTTTACTTAAGCTTGCTGATATCTCTTACTGCACCTTTATCTGCTGTTTTTATTCACAGCCATTTCAATGGCGCAAATAAAGGTGAACGTATCGGTTTTTACTTAAGCTTGCTGATATCTCTTACTGCACCTTTATCTGCTGTTTTTATTCACAGCCATTTCAATGGCGCAAATAAAGGTGAACGTATCGGTTTTTACTTAAGCTTGCTCATATCTCTTACTGCACCTTTATCTGCCGATGTTGCCATTGAAGCATAAACTTTTAGGGCCGCTGATATAGGGCGGATTCGGTTAACGGGTTTCCAGCCGATGGCATCTTGCTTAATACGGCGTTCTGCCAGCAGTTCATCAGAGACTTTTAGATCCATTGCGCGGGTTGGAATATTAATATCGATAATATCACCGTTTTCAATTAAACCAACCACACCACCCGCAGCAGCTTCCGGCGAGACGTGACCGATAGATAAACCCGATGTACCGCCAGAGAAACGTCCATCTGTAATTAATGCACATTTTTTGCCTAGTCCCATCGATTTCAAGTAACTAGTAGGGTAAAGCATCTCTTGCATACCTGGACCGCCTTGCGGGCCTTCGTAGCGGATAACGACTACATCACCGGCAACAACGTCACCCCCTAAAATAGCAGCTACCGCATCATCTTGACTCTCATATACTTTTGCCGGACCGCTAAAGGTTAGGTTGTCATCATCAACGCCCGCCGTTTTAACCACTGCGCCGTTAACGGCCATATTGCCAAACAATACAGCCAGACCACCTTCATTGCTGTAAGCATGTGCGAGTGTTCGGATACAACCGGTTGCTCGATCGTTATCTACGCTGTCCCAACGACAAGCTTGACTAAACGCTTTAGTGGTTCGGATACCCGCAGGACCTGCACGGTAAAAATCAATAATAGCAGGATCTTGGGTTTGCATAATATCGTATTTGGCCAACTGCTCTCTGAGACTTGGGCTTAAGATAGTTGGGATCTCGCTATTTAAGAAACCCGCTCGGTCTAATTCACCTAAAATAGCCATTACACCACCTGCGCGGTGCACATCTTCCATATGATACAAAGGGGTTGAAGGGGCTACTTTGCAAAGCTGAGGAATACGGCGCGACATTGCATCCATATCTGATACGGTAAAATCAACTTCAGCTTCTTGGGCGCAAGCTAATAGATGTAAGACTGTATTGGTTGATCCACCCATCGCAATATCCAATGCCATGGCATTTTCAAACGCGGCTTTGCTGGCGATTGCACGTGGTAATACACTGTAGTCATCTTGCTCATAATGCCGTTTGGTTATCTCAACAATACGTTGGCCCGCGTCTAAAAATAGTTGTTCACGATCCGCGTGTGTTGCTAGCATTGAGCCGTTACCGGGCAATGAAAGCCCTAACGCTTCTGTTAAACAGTTCATTGAGTTAGCTGTAAACATACCTGAGCATGAGCCACAAGTTGGGCAAGCGCTGCGTTCTACTTTAGCGAGATCTTCATCGGAGACATTTTTGTCAGGCCCCATCACCATCGCATCAACAAGATCTAGCTTGATGATTTGATCTGAAAGTTTGGTTTTACCCGCTTCCATTGGTCCGCCAGAGACAAAAATAACCGGAACATTTAAGCGCAGTGACGCCATTAGCATTCCCGGCGTAATTTTGTCACAGTTGGAGATACAGACAATGGCATCGGCGCAATGCGCGTTAACCATATATTCAATGGAATCGGCAATTAAGTCACGCGAAGGTAGGCTGTATAACATGCCCGCATGGCCCATCGCAATACCGTCATCAATAGCGATGGTATTAAATTCTTTCGCTATACCGCCAGCCGCTTCCACCGCACCGGCGACGAGTTGGCCCATATCTTTTAAATGCACATGACCGGGGACAAATTGTGTAAATGAGTTGGCAATGGCAATAATGGGCTTACCGAAATCATCATCTTTTACGCCTGTTGCTCGCCATAAAGCGCGAGCACCTGCCATGTTACGGCCATGTGTGGAAGTCTTTGAACGATAGTCTGGCATTTTAATTCCTCAATAAGATTGGTCACAAAGCTAGCATTTTCTTGACCATCTGCTAGCTATCCTTTATTTAATTGCAGTTAACTAATTTAAACAGATAAGCGCTTATTTAACAACTTAGCAATTATTTGACAGTTTGAGTTAGGCACTTGCTCGAATCGCTTGCTCTTGGCTGATTGCGACAACTTGTGTGATGCCAAATAGTTTGTCAATTTGTTTACTTAATAGGCTTACAGGGCGATCACTACAAACGGTCAGGGTGATATGTAATGATTTTTCATTTTCAGTTGTCTCACCACTGATTTTTTGTACGCTAAAACCACGGTGACGGCAAACGCGTAGCAGACGCTCTAATAGTTCAGGACTATTTTCACCTTGAATTATTAATAAATACTTCATTGTAAACTCTCCATCATTTTATCGTTTGCAGCACCGGGGGGAACGAGCGGCCACACATTTTCTTCTTCTGAAATGGATACATGTAGGAGATATGCGCCATCACTGTCTAATAGACGCGTTAATGCACCTTGTATTTGACTTTTTATGACAATGGTTTCCCCTGGAATATCAAAGGCACTGGCAAGTGTTACGAAATCGGGGTTATCCGTTAAAATGGTTTCGCTATAGCGGCCATCAAAAAACAATTTTTGCCACTGACGAACCATACCTAAGCGCTGGTTGTCGATAAGCACTATTTTAATCGGTAATTTTTTACGTTTAATAGTGCCCAACTCTTGTACATTCATCATAAAAGAGCCGTCACCGGAGACGACAATCACAGTGTCATTAGGACGCGCCATTTGCGCGCCTACCGCAGCTGGGATACCAAAACCCATGGTGCCCAAGCCTGAACTGGATATATGGTTTTCTGGACGGTCGACAAACATATGCTGCGCAACCCACATTTGGTGCTGACCGACATCACTACAGATTACCGTGTCGGCAGGTTTCATCTCGGAAAGTAGGTGCAGTAGTGCGGGCGCATAGATCATCTTCCCTGGATGATTATAAGAGATCGCAAAATCCTGTTTCATGGTTAAAATATTTTTCTGCCAGGCACTGATATAGGTTTCAACCTCAAGGGCTGGTAATACCTCATTCAGATCATCTGTAATTGCCAAATCGGCAATGCGCAGCTTATCTATTTCTGCTGCATCAATATCAAGGTGAAGTACTTTTGCATGGTTGGCGAACTCTTCGAGTTTACCCGTCACCCTGTCATCAAATCGAGCGCCGACAGCAATCAGTAGATCACATTCTTGGATAGCAAGGTTAGCGGCTTTGCTGCCATGCATACCGACCATGCCCATGAAATATTCAGAATTATGTTCAATAGCGCCAATCCCCTTTAATGTACAAACGCTGGGAATATAAGTATATTGAATAAAGTTACGTAGCGCTTGAGTGGCATTTGCCATACCGACGCCACCACCGACATAAAGAAGGGGCTTACTGGCTATTTTTATCATCTCTTTAGCTTGTCGAATTAAAGAGAGTTCAAGCGGGAATGTGAGTTTTTGCTCTATAGTAAGTTGCTCAAATAAGGGCGATTCTGCGATATCGGCAAGTTGAATATCTTTTGGAATGTCGATTAGCACCGGCCCTGGGCGACCAGATGTTGCAATCTGAAATGCCTTTTCAATGATGGGACCTAATTGCTCTACGCTTTGTACTAGAAAGCTATGTTTAGTGCAGGCAAGAGAAAGTCCTAGCACATCAATTTCTTGAAAAGCATCGGTACCCATTAAATTACTGGCCACTTGTCCGGTAATAGCAACGATAGGAATAGAGTCTAGCAGCGCATCGGCTAGTCCGGTGATAAGGTTTGTCGCACCCGGGCCTGAAGTCGCAATACATACGCCAACGCGGCCGGTTGCACGCGCATAGCCGATGGCAGCCATTGCTGCGCCTTGTTCATGACGGCACAAAAGGTGATCTAAACCACCATCATAAAGCGCATCATAAAGTGGCATAATAGCGCCACCAGGGTAACCGAAGACTTGCGTTATATTCTGTTGTTTCAATGCCTGAACAATAAAATTGGCACCATTCATTATTTTCTTCCTGAATTTAGTGAAGGCTTATTGTTATTTTGTGGAGACTGGAAAATCAGCAAAATAAGCAATCGCATTTTTTAAAAAAAGTGGGTACTTATAGCAAAAAAATGCAACTTTCTCAACTTTTGTCACATTTTTAAAAAAAATAACATTGCTCCTTCATATTCTAATAAGACTCATAAAATATAACCCCATGATTTATAGTAACTATTTTTTAGCAGTTGATATTTAAATGAGACACCAATAATTACCGGGTGGATGCGATCCTATACTACAAAATGTTGTATTAAAATTGCCTGTTACTACAGGTAGAGGATAAGTTATGGCATTAGCAAGTTTATATTGTCGAGCACTGTTAGGCGTGGATGCGCCAGAGGTATCAGTGGAGGTACATTTAGGTACTGGTTTACCGAGCTTCTCATTAGTCGGGCTACCTGAAACATCCGTCAAAGAAGCAAAAGAAAGAGTGCGCAGTGCGATAATTAATAGCAATTTCAAGTTCCCCAGTAGAAGGATCACCGTCAACCTTGCTCCTGCGAATCTACCTAAAGAGGGGGGGCGTTTTGATTTAGCCATCGCATTGGGGATATTAATAGCCTCAGATCAACTTGCAGTGACGGATCCCACGCACTTTGAATGTTTTGCTGAGTTGGCACTGTCGGGATCGCTACGCAGTATCGATGGCATCATACCTTGCGCATTAGCAGCTAAAGCCAAAGCGCGTAATTTAATTATCTGTGCTGAAAATCAAAATGAAACGGCTATGACCGGCGCGAGGGCATTTGTCGCCACTAACTTAATCGAAGTTTGTGCTTTTTTACAGGGCAGAAAAAAACTGCCTGAAGCGATAGCTAAGACTCCTATAAAAGCGATAAACCAGCCTGATATGAGTGATGTATTAGGGCAAGAGCAAGCGAAGCGGGTGCTCGAAATTGCAGCTGTAGGTGGCCATAATTTGCTGTTAGTCGGCCCACCTGGCACTGGAAAGAGCATGTTAGCGGTACGATTTATGAGTTTGCTACCAAAGCTGACTGAGCCACATGCACTGCAAACAGCTGCTATCTATTCGGTGTGTGGTAAACAACGCGATGATTGGTATCAGCCTCCTTATCGCGCACCGCATCATAGCGCTTCTTCTGTTGCATTGGTTGGTGGCGGCGGAAAACCTAAACCAGGGGAAATATCACTGTCTCACCGAGGTGTTCTATTTTTAGATGAACTACCCGAATTTCCGCGTTCAGTACTCGACAGTTTGCGACAACCTCTGGAAACCAATGAAGTCACTATTTCACGCGCAGCGAATCAAGTCACCTTTCCGGCAAATTTTCAGTTAATTGGGGCGATGAACCCTAGCCCGTGTGGTCATATTAGTGGCGAGTTAAGGCGTAGTACGGCAGATCAAATATTACGTTATTTGGGGCGTTTATCAGGTCCTTTTTTGGATCGTTTTGCCCTGTCGATAATGGTGCCATTACTACCCAAAGGCATGTTGGCTTTATCGCAGACAGGGGCGCAGCAAAAAAGCGAGCGCAGTGCTCAGATCAAAGCGCGAGTCGACCTCGCAAGGTCACTACAACTGCTGCGGCAGGGGAAATTAAATGATGCACTGACAACACAAGAGATAAGCGAGTTTTGCCAGTTAAGTCGTGACGATGCAGAATTTTTGGAGAATGCCATTAATAAAATGGGATTGTCAATTCGCGCTTGGCATAGTCTCTTAAAAGTCGCCCGTAGTATTGCTGATTTAGCCGCAAGTGAAAAAGTACAACGCATCCATCTCACTGAGTCACTCTCTTACCGTGCGATGGATAGGTTATTAAAAAGCGTTTCCTATGAAGTTAATTAACGCTGGCTAGTTACTTTTTTGTAAATATTTTTTTTCAAAATACGCTATTGGCGCTTGCATCGCGTCAATAGTTTCCGGTGACTGCGTCAAGTTTTGTAATTCAATAAAGGTTCTATTTTTAAGCGCTAAAGCGGTTAGAAGATCTTTAAAATAGAAGTCAAACATACGCGTAGCTTCTCCATTCTTTTGTAGTTTAGCCAAACCGACTTGCAATCTTTCTGCTAATACAGGTTTTGCTGAATTAACAAAATAGAACTGCGGTAATGGATAATGAATCACAATGTTTTTCTCTATCGCTAAGTCGAGTGCTCGATGACTGATCTGTTCATAACCGATTTCACTCACACCGCGAGCGAAACAATCGAAGCGGTTTTTAGCCAACTGCTGAAATAACAGCTCATGCTTGTAAGTTGTTTGTACAGTGAAACCATTGCTTCTTAATATTTTTGTATCAGGCCAATTACTGTGCTGTCCAATCGTGATGTTGTTGGCTACCCATTGTTGCTTATTGGTTATTCCCGTAAATTTTTCCTGATTTCCTTTTTTAATTAAACAAAGGCGATAGCCGAGAAGTCCCTGCATAATGGGAATGCGAATTGGGGAAACCTGCCTTTCGCGCTCGGCAGTTGATACGAAGTGGGCTATATCTAAGCGATTATTCGCCAGTTCACGTAAGGCTCGCTCTTGCTCCATTGCATTTGATATAATGAGGTGATAGTCGCCATACTCGGGTTGAGTAATTTGTAATGCCCGTTCAAGCAGCATTTTGGTCATTCCCGGTGCGTTTAGCGTATCTGCCCATACCGTTATATTGGTTGTTTCTGCGTAACTGTAAGGGAAGAACGCGGTCCAGAGCAAAAAGGGTAGTATTATCTTTTTCATTTTATTAATCCTGCATCACAGCTAATGGCTCTTTAGTTTTTAAATTTTTATCTCTAAATCGCAGCGTTGGAGTTTGTATTGCGCGAATAGTTTCTTCCGATAACGTGGGATTATATAAGTCGATAACTGTCCGTTCGCTAAGTTTTAGTTGAGCATTCGTCTTGGAAAAAAAACGCTCAAAAATCAGATCATATTCACCAGATGCGATCAGCTTTTCTAAGCCTAGTTGCACGCGCTCAGCTAACTGTGGCTGGGATTTATTAACAAAGAAAAAAATGGGTAATGGGTAATAGAGCAGTAGATTCTCTTCAATGCTTATCCCCTCTGCTTTATGTGCTAAATATTCCTCATAAATTTCATTTGCACCACGACTAAAACAGTCAAATCTGCCACGTGAGAGTTGTTGAAAGAGCAGTTTTTTTTTGTAAGTGGTTTTTACTACAATATCATTGGCACGCAGGATACTTGTATCTGGCCAATCTTGGTGCTGACCTATGGTGATTTTTTTGTCAACAAGTTGCTGCTGACTTGTAATGTCATCAAAACGAATTTGACTGCCATCTTTTATTAAACAGAGACGATAGCCCATCAGGCCGTTAAGAGCAGGGATGCGAATCGGGATTGCCAGTTTTTCGCGCTCTTTTGTTGGCGCATAACTAGCGATATCAAGTTTTGAATTTTCTGCTTGGGCTATCTCAATCAATGAGCGTCCTTGCTCCATTTTAGCTGAGGCGATTAATTCATAATCACCATATTCAGCTTGAGTGACCTGTAGTGACCTGTTTAAATAATCCATCATAATAGTTGTTGGATTATTATAAAGGCTCTCCCACACAACAATTTTGCTCACCTGGCCATGGGTGAGCGAACAGTAAAGAATAGAAACAAAAGCTATAAAACGTCTCATTATATGCTCCCTCATTATAAATTAGACAAGCCAAAGTATAAGCTGAATGCGGGATTTTGTAATCACCTAATGGTGTGAGCTAGTCAGCAGATAAGGTGATATAAGAAGCGTCACTGCTATTATTAAGAGATAAAAAAAGGGCGACCACAATTTGCGGAAGCCCTCAGGTTAGTACGAATAAAAAACGCTTATAATGCTTTCATAGTCGTAATTTGGGCGTTTAATTTATCACAGGTTGTTTGCAGTTCAGCTTGTTTAGCACGCTCTTTCACGATAACGGCTTCAGGCGCATTGCCCACAAATTTTTCATTGCTTAACTTGCTTGATATTTTGTGTAAATCTTTTGCCGTTTTCTCCAGCTGTTTATTTAAACGCGTCAGCTCGGCTTCTGTATCGATTAAACCCGCCATTGGAATTAACAGTTCAAGTTCACCCACTAATGCTGTCGCACAAATCGGTGTCTCTTGGCCTTCTTGAAGCACGGTAACGCTTTCCAGTTTGGCAAGAGCGGCTAAGAATGCTGCATTTTCAGTGAAACGACGTTGATCACTTACAGAGGCATTTTTTGCAAGCAGGTTGAGCGGTGTTTTCGGGCTGATATCCATCTCACCGCGAATATTACGCACCGCAACAATTACTTTTTTAACCCACTCAAGATCTTCGATCGCTTGTTGATCTACTAAGCTTGCATCATATTCTGGGTAAGCTTCTAACATAATGGTTTCGCCGCCTTGTGCGGTTACCACTTTAACGCGTTGCCAGATCTCTTCGGTCATAAAGGGCAGCATAGGATGTGCCACGCGTAATAAAGTTTCCAGTACGCTGATTAAGGTATGGCGAGTTCCTCGCTGTTGTGCATCGCTGCCTTTGAATAAAATCGGTTTAGTTAACTCTAAATACCAACCACAGAATTGACTCCAGATAAATTCATATAAAATATTCGCGGCAATATCGAAGCGGAAGGTATCAAGTGCCTGACGAAACTCTTTAATAGTGGTTTGCAGTTGCCCTTGGATCCAACGATCCGCCAAACTAAATTCCATTTCTTTATTAGCTGAAAAACCACAATCATGATCCTCCGCGCTCATTAATACATAGCGGCTGGCATTCCATAATTTGTTACAGAAATTACGGTAGCCTTCTAAACGTGTCATATCCCAGTTGATATCACGACCTGTCGTGGCCATCGCAGCAAGAGTGAAACGTAATGCATCAGTGCCGTGTGCTTCAATACCATTGGCAAATGTTTTGCGCGTATCTTTTTCAATTTTAGCGGCCAATTGTGGTTGCATCATATTACCGCAGCGTTTAGCGACTAGACTTTCTAAATCAATACCGTCGATCATATCGAGCGGATCGAGCACATTACCTTTTGATTTAGACATTTTATCGCCATGTTCATCACGGATAAGGCCGGTAAAATAAACTTTTTTGAACGGTACTTGTGGTTTGCCGTTTTCATCTTTCATGAAGTGCATGGTCATCATGATCATGCGTGCAACCCAGAAGAATATGATGTCAAACCCGGTCACTAAAACATCGGTCGAGTGAAATGTTTTAAGATCCAGCGTTTTTTCAGGCCAGCCCAGTGTTGAGAATGTCCATAGACCTGATGAGAACCAAGTATCCAAGACATCATCATCTTGAGTGAGTACAACTTCTTCACTTAAATCATGTTTAGCACGTACTTGAGCTTCATCATGGCCCACATACACTTTGCCTGTTTCGTCATACCAAGCTGGAATACGATGACCCCACCAAAGTTGACGAGAAACACACCAATCTTGGACATCATTCATCCACGAGTTATACATATTCTTATATTGTTTTGGAACAAATTCAATATCGCCATTATTGACCGCTTCATTCGCCACTTCAGCAAGTGGTGCAACGCGCACATACCATTGGTCAGTTAACATCGGTTCGATAACTACGCCCCCACGGTCACCGTAAGGTACGGTTAAATCATGCGCTTTGATTTCATCGAGTAAACCTAACTCATCAAGTGAGCTAACCACTTTTTTGCGCGCATCTTCACGTGTCAGTCCTTGAAATTGGCTGGGTAGTTCACTCGTATAAACATCACTTTTTTCGCCATTACTATTGAAAACTTCAGATTCACTGCGGATACGAGCTTCAAAATCTAATACGTTAATCATCGGCAATTTGTTACGTTTACCGACTTCATAGTCGTTAAAATCATGGGCAGGGGTAATTTTTACGCAACCCGTGCCTTTATCCATATCGGCATGTTCATCGGCAATTACGGGGATACGGCGGTTCACTAAAGGTAAAATTATCTCTTTGCCGATCAGTGCCTGATAACGTGGATCTTCTGGATTGACGGCAACGGCAGTATCACCTAGCATGGTTTCTGGACGGGTAGTGGCCACCACCAAATAGTCTTTACCGTCAGCTGTTTTTACGCCATCGGCTAGTGGGTAACGAAAGTGCCACATAAAACCTTTAACATCTTTATTTTCAACTTCTAAGTCTGAAATGGCGGTATGCAGTTTAGGATCCCAGTTAACCAGACGTTTACCGCGGTAGATAAGATCATCATTATAGAGATCAACAAATACTTTTTTAACCGCCTCAGAAAGACCGTCATCCATAGTGAAACGTTCACGATCCCAATCAACCGAAGTCCCTAATCGACGCATTTGCTGGGAAATATTGCCACCAGACTCTGCTTTCCAATCCCAGATTTTATCGATAAAGGTCTCTCTACCCAGTTCTTTACGGGTTTGCCCTGTTTCTGCAAATAGCTTACGCTCTACCACCATTTGTGTTGCAATTCCGGCATGATCAGTACCCATCTGCCAGAGGGTATTTTTGCCCTGCATCCGCTGGTAACGAACCAGTGTGTCCATAATGGTATCTTGAAACGCATGGCCCATATGCAAATTACCCGTTACATTGGGTGGTGGGATCATAATGCAGTAACTTTCTTTACTGGTATCACCATGGGGCTTAAAATAGCCGTTTTCTTCCCAGTTTTTATAGTTTTTTTGTTCAATAGCGTTCGGGTTGTATATTTTTTCCATCTTTTAATCTTCTGTTTTGTTAGTTGACTCAACAGTCTTTTCATTTTCAACTGTCTGAGTAGAAAGTGTCAGCCCCATTTTTTTATAGGTACTGTAACGTAGTCGTGCTGCTATTTTTAGTGGCTCTGCAAAGGGGACAAAATCGATAATTTGTTGAAAATTAACCGCAAATTTAGGCACTTCGGCACTTAAATTTATCAATATTTGGCGCGGGTGCGTGGGCGCCTGCCAGCTAATTTCAACAGGTGTGCCATAACGAGGCCCTTCACCGAGCAGATTATGTGGAACAAAACTATCACCATCAAACTGCCATAAATATTCATCGACCGAAAAAGCATCTTGTTGGTTGTCAGTATAAATAAATACTTTTCTATTTTGTAAATAATAAAAGGCTGCAATAGTGCAAGCTTGCGCAATCTGTTCACTGATCTCTTGTCTATGCAAAGCTTGCTCATCAGGCAAAATATAAAAAGTAACTTGCTTCATTATTTAGTTGTTTGCTTCTGTTGTTTCATTCTCACTGCGGTTAATTAAAAACTGCGTTAATAATGAAACCGGGCGGCCTGTTGCGCCTTTATTGATACCGGAGCGCCAAGCGGTACCCGCCACATCGAGATGCGCCCAATTGTAATTCTTGGTAAAACGAGAAAGAAAACAAGCAGCGGTAATGGACCCCGCTGGACGACCGCCGACATTGGTCATATCTGCAAATGGACTATCCAGTAGTTTTTGGAATTCATCATCCATCGGTAATTGCCACGCTTTATCTCCCGACTGGTTTGATGCGTTTAATAACTCGTGCGTTAGCCCTTTATGCGGACTCATTAGGGCACTTATGTTATGCCCTAAAGCAACAATACAGGCACCAGTCAAGGTGGCGATATCAACAACGCATTCGGGTTGAAAACGCTCCACATAGGTTAACACATCACACAACACCAAACGGCCTTCAGCATCGGTATTTAATACTTCCACAGTCTGCCCTGACATAGTCGTTAAAATATCGCCCGGGCGATAAGCGTTACCGGCAGGCATATTTTCAGCACCGGCTAAAATCCCAATCACATTAATGGGGAGATTGAGTTGCGCTAATGCCTTCATCGCCCCAAAGACACTTGCTGCACCGCCCATGTCATATTTCATCTCATCCATGCCCGCACCGGGTTTTAATGAAATGCCACCGGAGTCAAAGGTCAGTCCTTTTCCGACCAGTACAATTGGTTTTTGATCGTTTGTGCCGCCCTTGTAATGAATTAATGACATGTAAGCGGGGTGAGCGGAGCCTTTAGCTACAGCTAAATAGCTATCCATTTTTAATTCAGCCATCTGTTCACTATCAATAATTTCCGTGCTGATTTTTTCAAAATCCGCGTCAAGTATTTGTGCTTGCTGTGCTAAATACAAAGGCGTACAAATATTAGGTGGCATATTCGCTAAATCTTTGCAGGCTTTTGCCCCCGACGCAACGGCTAAACCATGCTGTAGTGCAAGCTCTGCGCGTGCTAACTCTTTACGGCTGGGTATGTTAAAAGTCAATTTGCGCAGTGGTCGGCGGGTATTTTCTTTATTCGTTTTAAATTGATCAAAGCTATACAGCGAATCTTGTGTCGCTTCAACCGCTTGACGTACAGCCCAGTAGCTATCGCGCCCTTTAATGTGCAACTCAGAAAGGAAACAGATCGCTTCTAAAGAACCCGTATCATTTAAAGTTGCAATCGTTTTGGCAATAATTTGTTTATATTGAGTTTCAGTAAGATCACGTTCTTTACCACAGCCCACTAATAAAACTCGTTCGCTTAATACATTTGGCACATGGTGCAAGAGCAGCATTTGACCTACTTTGCCTTCGATATCGCCGCGGCGCAGTAGAGTGCTTAAATAACCATCGCTAGTTTCATCAAGCAGTTCAGCTGCATGAGATAAACGACGAGGTTCAAATACACCAACAACAATACAGGCGCTACGTTGCTTTTCTGGGTTACCACTTTTTACGAAAAATTCCATATCTAGCCTTATCTTGAATTGATTATATTGAGATTAACTGTGCTATTTTGATAAAAATGCAGTTATCATAGGTACCAGTGACTCTTGATAATGATTGTAAACATATACAAATAAGAATTTTACCAAATTTGTTTGCTTAATCTACTAAAATAGCACTTTTACTATCTTTCATAAAATTTTATTTTACACTGGAGAACCGGGTGATACTTCTTCGTTATCTTATGCTGGAAACATTCAAAAGCCAGATCGGTATCCTGTTTGTTTTACTTCTTATTTTTGTCAGTCAACAATTCATCGGTATTCTTGCTAAAGCGATCAATGGTATTATCCCTGCTGATTTAGTAATGACCCTATTATATTTGAATTTACCCACACTCGGCACCTTAATGCTGCCTATCAGTTTTTATCTTGCGGTTTTATTTGCCCATGGACGCTTGCACAGTGAAAGTGAAATGGTAGCGATGGCCTCTTGTGGGTACAGTCCTAATAGCACGCTTAAAGCTACCCTATTACTCTCATTTTTGACCTTTGTATTTGCTGCGGGTAACAGCTTATATCTTGCTCCCCTCGCGGAAGATGAAATGGTTGCTGTGATCGAAGGCGCTGAGTCTGATGCCGGCGTGGCAACGCTTATTGAGGGGCGATTTCATAAAACTTCAGATAACGGGGGGGTCGTGTATGTTGAAAAATATAGAGGCGGCCAGCAATTAGAAAAAGTGTTTGCGGCGCATTGGCCAGCAGATAAAGACAAAGCACCTTCGGTATTAACCGCCTTGACGGGTAAAGTTGAAAATAAACAAGATGGCACTTGGCTTACGTTGTTAAACGGTCAACGTTATGCCGGTAATGTTGGCCAACATGAATTTGATAACAGTGCATTTGGTCGTTATGAAGTGCATATCGAAAACCGTGAAGTGCAAAATAAAAAACGTGGTGCTGAGGCGTTATCGACAAATCAATTGTTTGATGGGAATAGTCTGAAAAGTAAAGCCGAATTGCAGTGGCGAATTGCCATTCCTTTGTCTATTTTATTGCTTACCTTTATGGCTGTGCCGTTGGCAAAAGTCAATCCAAGACAAGGGCGATACGCAAAGTTACTGCCTGCCTTGGCGCTTTACCTGACCTATTTCTTATTGCTTAGTACAGCGAAAAGCTTTATTGAAGAGGGAACCTTACCTGTCTTTAGTATCTGGATTGTACAACTCGTCTTTCTTTCCGCAGGTATTATTTTGCATCTACAAAGTATCGGCAAATTCAGAAAAATTGTTTTGCCTAAAGCAAAGTCTGTTAAGCCGACTTAGTAACAGTATTTAACACGGAATAACAATAATGGGTATTTTAGATCGCTATATCGGTAAGACAATTTTTGCCGCTACTTTTTTCAGTATGTTTATTTTGATTGGCTTAAGCAGCATCATCAAGTTTGTTGAGCAGATGAAAGGCATTGGGCAGGGGACTTATGATGTATGGGCTGCCGCCTACTTTGTTCTTCTAAAAATGCCAATTGAAATCACCGTGTTTTTCCCGATGGCAGCGTTAATTGGTGCGCTTGTTGGTTTGGGCAGTTTAGCCACAAGCAGTGAGTTAGTCGTGATGCAAGCGGCGGGATTGTCCAAGTTACGGATAGCCTCTTCTGTTTTAAAAACTGCTATTCCGATGGTGCTGATAGTGATGGTGCTCGGAGAGTTTGTCGCCCCGAAAACAGATAAAGAAGCATACTCAATGCGCGAACAGGCGAAACGAGGGGAAGAGGTGATCAGTAGTAAATATGGAGTATGGGTAAAGGATGGTGATGATTTTGTAAGTATAGGGCGCATGAATAGCAAAGCAGAACTTTTTACCATACAGCTGTATTTTTTTGATAAGGAGATGAAACTTTCCCAAGCAATGGTTGCACAAAAAGCGATTTATCAACAAGGAAATTGGTTGTTGCAAAATGTCAGCAGAACTTTTTTTGGGCTGGACAAAATCAATACTGAAAATATGCCTGAATTTGTTTGGAAAACAGAACTGACACCGAAAAAAATAGAGGTGGTATTAAGCGACCCCGATAAAATGTCGATGCGCGATATTTATAGCTATATTATTTACCTTGAACGAAATGATCAAGATGGCAGCCGATATTGGCTGTCATTTTGGCGCAAAGCGGTTTTACCTTTTACGGTTATCGTCATGATGCTACTTTCTGTTTCTTTTATCTTTGGTGGGCTGCGCTCAGTGACGATGGGGACCCGTCTTATCTTTGGTATCGCTAGTGGTTTTACTTTCTATGTGTTAGGTGAACTCTTTGGGCCGTTTAGCTTGGTTTTTGATTTCCCACCCGTTTTGGGCGCTTTATTGCCGAGCTTATTGGTCCTTACGATTGCTATGTATCTCTTAAAACGGCAAAGTTAACCTGAATTTAAAAATGTCTGCGCAGTTTTGTCTATCTGTTTAAACTGCGCGGCATTGATTTATTGTTTTTTATTTTTCAGAAAAGCTAAACCTGCATAACCTTTCCAGCTGCTTAACTCTTTTGTAAGCACCACGACTTCACATTCAGCCCATGAATCCTGGAATGAATTAGTATTGGGGAATAGTGTCGAAATATTACCTAATCCTAAGGCGGATGTTCCCATACGAATTAAAGACTGCGTTATCGTAATGTTACTACCATCAGTATTTTGTACACGTAAACGCCATGCTTTCATGCCAATAGTTTGTCCGCTTTGGGTCCAAAAATAGCCGTAAAAAGCCATAATGACAATACTCAAATAACCAGCAAAGAGCAGGTTGTTGGCTAAATAATCGGCTACATCCCTATAAAGCGAAAGATTAATTAAGCCTACTTTATTGCCAATAATAACGACTAAAACAGCTAATATCGTAGCCAACATCAGTAGTGCACTAATCACAATAAGATCGTAAATATAAGCGCCTAAGCGATTAATAAAATTAGCGCGTGGACAGCTCTGATATTGAGCTTGTAGAAGAGGAATTGCTTTTTCGTGCTGTATTTTGGCCATGATGAATCCTTGAAAGTATGAAAATCCAGTGTAACAAAAGCACAAACAGTTGCCATTCATTATTCGAACCCAGCCTGTTATAAATCAAGTGACCATTATTTTTTATGAGCCGGTTAACATTATGTACTCCTGTGTTGATGCCTTTTTGAGCAGTTGTCGCTTTAGTGCGTGAAAAGGCTTGTCAGCGCTTTCTGGCGAGGTATAATCCTTTTGTCTTATCAGCAGGCTGTTTTAAATAACTGCAAATAACTCGATGCCCGAGTGGTGAAATTGGTAGACGCGACGGATTCAAAATCCGTTTTCGAGAGAAGTGCCGGTTCAAGTCCGGCCTCGGGCACCATACTTTTTCCTAGTCTAGTCAACTAGTTAGATGTGAAATTCAGATAACATGGTTTTGTTTTCCTAATACTCGGTTACGTTTTTGGCGTAATTTGGCGTAAAGAGATAAACATGGCAACACTTCAAGTCCGTAAGGGCGCAAAAAGCAACACCTATCGCGTAGAATTTATGCGAGAGGGTAAGCGAATATCCAAATCATTTAAACTTAAAAGAGATGCTTAAAAATTCATTGCATTATTGCTGGTGGATAATGATCTCGCTAATAGTTTAACAAATCATATTTTAACCACATTAAAATTCTCTGACGCCGTAAAAAAATTATTAGATCAAGATACGGGAAAAGATGCAAGTAAACATCAACGTTTGAATTATTGGGGTTCTGTGTTTGGTGATAAGCCTGTCGGTAAAGTTATGCGCCAGCAAATTAAAGCCGAATTAAAGCTTTTATCTATTGATACAGCACCTGCTACCTTAAATAGATATAAGGCAGCTATTGGCGCTTTGTATAGTTATCTATCCGATGAATTCGATATTGACTACAACCCCGTAAAAGGGATTCGGCAATATACAGTAAATAACGGCAGAACTCGTTTTTTAAGTGACGAAGAGCTATCGACATTATTTACTATGGTAAAAAAATCTAAATGGAGCCAGTTGTATCTCTTAGCATTAATGGCCCTTACAACAGGAGTTCGGCGTACAGAAATGCTTACGCTGAAGTGGAATGAGGCTAATTTTAAAACCAAAACAGCCCATCTCCCCAAAACCACGAATGGTGGACCACGTCTTTTAACCTCAACTGGTGATGTTGTTACTGAATTAATGAAATATAGGAACATAAGTGGGTACGTTTTTCCACATCCAAGTGATCTGATTGCCTTTCTATTTGATAGCGCACCTCAAATCACGGCTATGTGATTATTCTGCGATTAACCATAAGGGTACAGATAGTTACAGTGTAACCTTTGGGTGGGTGCAAAAAAGGCCCCCGATTAGGTAGCCTTTTGGGGAGTTCATTTAACGGGGTTATGTAAATAGATTGCTAATCCCTTGCATGACCCTGTCCTGAAATCTGTGTAATTGCCTATCATTAATTTAATCATTTTAAGGATAGGTAATTATGAAAAAAGAAGAGATAGAAGCATTCGCCCTTAAAGCATCAAAAGGTTTAAAGTCTCAAA
>NZ_JAHNZV010000060.1 GCF_022267535.1 Psychromonas antarctica | reverse complement strand
AACAGACGGTTGTCGATTTTTTTACGCAAGTCATGCAAATGGATAACTTTACTTTGCGGCAAGAAGCCCTAGAATGAGGGATGGTTCACTTTTATTGGCTAAAAATGAACCCCGAAACTTGAGTTAATACTCGGAAATAAATCGGAAAGAAACAGTTTTACTGGCTGGGAGCATCAGCCAATGGCTCGTTTACTTTGGACCCCTCATTCAAGACACTCATTTTGGGGGGCTATCTCCCAAGGTGCGAGAATCCCTTCCTTAATTGAAAATAATGTGATCGCTCTTGGAACGTCTCCATTTTCAATTCCAACTAAAATCGTTGGAAGTGCTGATGTTGATTCTGAGAAGTCACTGTCCAAAGAATTAGGCTACCGATATAGCGCAAACTCATGGAATATGGCCCTCTCTTTGTTCCATACGAAAGCGATAGATGCCATCGCTATAGCCCCGAATTTCGCTAATTCAGTCATTAGCTTTAATTTTGTTTCTAATGCAGAGCTCATAACTTATGGTGGCGAAGCTGTTATAAAATGGCAGCTATTTGAGCAGTTAACGACAGAACTGGGTTATAGTTTTACGTCTTATAAATATGATCTGGTATCTGGGACAAAGGCTGTTATCGGTTATGATTCTTACTTGCGGCAGATAATTTCCAAAATAAATTATTCGATAACCGCAGATCATTCAATATTTGCACTTTATCGGATTGAAGACGGTGATGCTTATGGAACTGATAGTTATAGTGTCTTGGATTTAACTTGGAACTGGCTAATCTCGCCAGTAGTTGCGCTGTCTTTAAGCGGAAATAACCTACTTTATAGTAAACATTTGGAGTATAACAACACCTCTGAAACTTATACAGTAGCTACTTATATAGAGCCGAGTTATTTAGCTAAAATAACGCTCAAGTTTTAGAGACATAAGAATGATTATGTTGCGTCAGATATTTATATTATCGCTAATAATAATGGCATTTTTTATGTCGGGGTATGCTCTCGCCAGCCAAAGAGAAGATGCGATTAAATCAGGTTTTATTTACAACTTTGCCAGATATTCGCAAGGTGAATGGTTTAATGCAGAGCTAAACGCGAACTATAATATTTGCAGTTTTAACGCTCCATTTATTGATGTCGCTAGCCGCACTCTTGAAAAACGTACTATTGAAAACGTACCTGTGGTTGTGCACCTTTTGACCTCTGTGTTTGACAACATAAAAGATTGTAATACGCTCTTTATTTCAAAAGATGATGTTGATAAATGGTCTTATTTAATGACAAATAAGCCGTTATCGACGTTAATGTTAGTGGGCGAATTTGATGGCTTCATTGCATCCGGCGGTCATATCAACTTCTTTATTGTTGGGGGTAAAGTTCGCTTTGAAGTTAATCCTGATAAATTAAAACAAGCAGGTATCAATATGAGTTCTAAAGTCCTTCGCTTAGGTAGAACAAATAAGGGGAGTATTCAATGAACTTACAACGTTTGCTGTTTGGTTCATTAAACGCCAAATTGTTAATGATATTAATGCTCATTGCATCATTTACCAGTGTGACGGCCGCAGTTATTTTTACTGTTTATGAACTGAAAACTGTGACTGATACTGAACGAATCCGGCTTAATTCAATTGCCAATATTTTGGCTCCCAATCTGACCGCTGCAGTTATTTTCCAAGATGAATATACGGTTAATGAATTGATTAAGCCACTGCTTAGTCAAAGCAATATTGTTAGTGCACGAGTTATAGATGCCCATGGAAATACTTTTGTAGATGTACTTTCGGGGGTAAAAAATAATGTTCAGATATTTACTGAAATAATGATTATTACCACGCCATTAAAAATGGAGGGGGTAGATTATGGGCGACTAGAAATAAAAGCAGATTACTCTTTAGTTGAAAAAAGCTTACTATTTTTTGCTGTCTTTCTATTAGGAATCTTAGCTTTCATCTTAGCGCTGAGTTTTTTACTGGCACTGTTTTTACGTAAAAGTCTTATCCAGCCCCTTATTCACCTGACTTCCGTTGCAGATCTTGTGACTAAAACCAATAATTATAGTGTGCGTTCAGAGGTTTTATCTACTGATGAGGTAGGTAACCTTGCCAATTGTTTTAATCTGATGCTGGAAACGATTGAGCAAAGAGATCATTCATTAGAGATACAAGTTCAGCAAAGGACAAACGCATTAAAGTTAGCCAATAATCAACTTACTGATCAAGCCAACAGTGATTCTCTTTCCGGATTACCGAATCGTCGTTATATTTTAGATAAGTTATCCGATCTCATTGATAATTCTAGTGATACCCGGTTTGCTGTCCTAGGTCTTGATTTGGATGGCTTTAAAGAGATCAACGATACGATGGGCCACGATTATGGTGATCTTCTCTTAACGGCGGTTAGTAGGCGTATTGTAAACGCGTTACCTGATGATGCACTTGTCGCCCGTTTAGGAGGGGATGAGTTTATTGTTCTTGTGGAAAAAATAGAAAGCAGGGCGGCTATAGAAGCTATCGCCGAAAAAATAAAAACGACGATAACACAACGCTTTGTGATAAAAGGTAAGCATGTTTATGTGACTACCAGTATTGGTATTGCGGTTTTCCCCGATGACGGGGTGACGGTAGAAACTATTGTCAAGTATGCTGATTTAGCGATGTATAAATCAAAAGCAAATGGTCGAAATTGCTATCATTTTTTTCATCCTGAGATGCTCGATAATTTAGTCAAAAAACGCGCTTTGGTTGAAGATTTACGCGCCGGCATCCGTAACGGTGAATTTGAACTTTATTACCAACCTATAGCAGATTTAATGACGAAAAAAGTCTGCAAGGCAGAAGCGCTGATCCGCTGGAATCATCCGACTAGAGGCGTCGTGCCTCCATTAACATTTATTGCTGTTGCAGAAGAAGCGGGCTTAATAAAAGAACTGGGTGAATGGGTTGCGTTAACCGCTGCGAGTGATCTTGCTGATATTCTAAAAATGGCAACGGGAAATTTTCAAATCAGTATTAATGTATCGCCATTGCAATTTAAAGGTGACGAAGAGTGGATATTAAATTGGTTTGATTATATGTCTGATCTTGGTTTGAACCAAGACGCCATTATTGTTGAGATAACTGAAAATTTATTGATGGAGAGTGAAGAATCGATTCGTTCTAAGTTAACTAAATTAAAAGATCACGGAATTAGTATTGCGATCGATGACTTTGGTGTCGGTTATTCATCTTTATCTTATTTGCAAAAGATGGATGTCGACATTCTAAAAATTGACAAATCATTTGTTGATGATCTGGCTACAGAAAGTAATAGTCGGGACTTATGTCGAGCAATGATTATGATGGCTCACCATTTAGATATTAAAGTTGTCGCGGAAGGAATTGAAACCGAATTGCAAAAACAGATATTGTCAGACTTTGGCTGCGAATTTGGTCAAGGGTATCTTTTCTCCGAGCCACTGCCCCTGAATATGTTTAAGCAGAGATACTTAGGGGGGCCGATGGCAGTTAATTTAGCCACTACGCTTCCTCTCATTGATTCTGTCAATCATGGACGCTGCTTAGTTGCAGAAAAGGTTGGGTTATTTTAGTGATATACCCATGATGCTGCAATGTGGCACTCTAATACTGTAACTCAGCGCCGCACACCTAAGCACTATTTGTGTTTGCTCATGTTGTATCTTAAAAGAACATGGGGATACATTTAAAGGTATTGTAAAAACACTTTTACCAGTATCTTTATTTCGTTTTTATTAAGGCGCCGCAAATAACCGTTCAACTAATCATCTATAACATACCGTTTTTTAAGCATTGTGACTGTTTATGTGTGTTTGTCATATAAGTGTCATAATATCTAGTGATAATGTACTTATTCAGAATACAAAAAAGTGGATAAACTTAAATGGCAACTCGCATTTTAGTCGTTGAAGACGAAATCGCAATTCGCGATATGTTATGTTTTGTACTTGAGCAGCATGGTTATGAATGTATTGAAGCGGATACTTATCAAGTTGCCCTGAATCAATTAAAGGAGCCTTACCCGGATCTGGTTTTACTGGATTGGATGTTTCCCGGGGGCAGTGGTATTAAATTATTACAGTATTTGAAGCAAGATGATATCTTACGTCAAATTCCAGTTGTGATGCTAACTGCACGTGGAGAAGAGGAGGATAAGGTTCGTGGACTTGAAAATGGTGCCGATGACTATGTTACTAAACCTTTTTCCCCGAAAGAGTTAATGGCGCGTTTGAAATCCGTTTTGCGCCGAGTTAATCCGACTTCTTTAGATGATACGCTGGAGGTGGGAGCATTGAAATTAGACCCTGTGTCTCACCGCGCCACACTCGATGGATCCCCGTTATCAATGGGACCGACAGAGTTCAAATTATTGCATTTTTTTATGACCCACCCCGAACGTGTATATAGTCGTGAACAGTTACTTAATAATATTTGGGGAACTAATGTTTATGTTGAAGATCGCACTGTAGATGTACATATTCGCCGCTTACGCAAAGCGCTGCTAGATCGCGATTGTTTGGTACAAACCGTGCGTGGTTCCGGTTATCGTTTTTCTACACGCATGTAATTAATGGATAATTAAATTGAAAATATATTCATGGAAAGAGTTAATCTGGGCCCTAGTTTTCA
This sequence comes from Psychromonas antarctica, assembly GCF_022267535.1. Classification (GTDB taxonomy): domain Bacteria; phylum Pseudomonadota; class Gammaproteobacteria; order Enterobacterales; family Psychromonadaceae; genus Psychromonas; species Psychromonas antarctica. Next base: position 13,508 of record NZ_JAHNZV010000060.1, on the reverse strand, counting down.
TTTATTTACCTATTCTACTGATTGGCACTTTATTCAATTCCTTAGCTGAACTGCTGTTTATTGCGTTTTTTATTCATATTCTTTGGCATTATTATTACCTTAAAAAGTTAAATAATTGGTTATGGAACAATAAAAGTACGGTGTTACCCCATGGTCAATCTGAATGGGAGCGTGCATTTATGGGCATTCATAATATGCAGCAGCGGCATCGAAAGCGGCGTAATGATTTGGCCCGTGTGATTAGTCGTTTTCGAGCAGGCTCAGAAGCGCTGCCGGACGCTGTGATTGTTTTTCATAAACGCGGAGAAATAATCTGGTGTAACCGTTTAGCACAGGTTCAACTGGGTTTTAAATGGCCAGAAGATTCAGGAGAAAATATCACCAATCTTATCCGTAACCCCTTGTTTGTTAACTACCTAAAACAGAATAGTTATGATGAGCCATTAGATCTCATTTCACCCAATAATCCTGAAAAAACATTAGAGTTTCGTGTTATGCCCTATGCGGTACATCAGCGAATTTTAATTGTACGTGACGTAACCGCATATCGACAAATTGATGCGATGCGGCGTTTATTTGTTGCCAATGTTTCTCATGAACTACGTACGCCACTCACTGTGTTGCAAGGCTATATTGAAATTCTTGATTCACAGGCGCAACCTGATTCCACCCAGGCGAAAGCGATTAAAGTGCTTGAGCAGCAAACTGTCCGTATGTGCTCGTTAGTTGAGCAGTTGATGACTTTATCTAAAATAGAAAGTGCGCCAAATCTGGATTTGGACGAACATGTTAATGTGCCCGCTTTGCTTGCACAAATTGAAAATGAGGCATCAACATTGGGCAAAGATAAAGCACTGCTGATTCAATTTGATGTTGCTCAAAACCTTTGTGTACGAGGGGATCAGATGCAACTGCGCAGTGCAATGGCAAATTTGGTTTACAATGCAATTAATTACACGCCGATAAAAGGATCTGTTAAAATTATTTGGCGCCTTTGCGATGAGGGAGCCTATTTCTGCGTGATGGATAATGGTGATGGAATTGCGCCTGAGCATATTTTGCATCTGACCGAACGTTTTTATCGCGTAGACGGTTCTCGCTCGCGTAATACGGGGGGCTCTGGACTGGGGTTGTCAATTGTGAAACATGCATTAATGCATTATGACAGTCAGTTAAATATTGAAAGTAATTTAGGTGAAGGAAGCCAATTCTCTTTCGTGATCCCTGCAAATTATTTGCTTAATTAATCCGAATAGATCCTCTGAAATTAATAAACAACAATTTGTTGTGGGGATTTACTTCACTTCTACCGGTATTTAATTTTTTTGCAACGATCCGTTACAATAGGGACCCAGCCGCTTAAGGAACGTTTATGAAAAATATAAAACTAGCTAATAAGTTAGATCAATTATTAGATATTCATCACTTCAAAGATTACTGCCCAAATGGTTTACAGATTGAAGGCGTGCAAGAGGTAAAAAAAATAATTACAGGCGTAACCGCAAGCCAAGCGTTAATTGATATTGCTATTGAACAACACGCTGACGCAATTTTAGTACATCATGGTTATTTCTGGAAAGGTGAAAAACAAGAAATTGTGGGTATGAAGTACAAGCGTATTAAAGCCTTAATTGACCATGGCATTAACCTTTACGCCTATCACCTTCCCCTCGATGTGCATCCAGAATTAGGTAATAATGCGCAGCTAGGCAAATTGTTGCAAATAATAGATCGTCGTCCATTAGAACCCTGGGATAAACGCAGCGTTGGACGTGTTGGCAAGTTTTCACAAGCGCTTAGCGGCGCGCAACTATCACAGCGGATCGAAACTCTCTTGGCACGTACACCTTTGCATATTGATGGCGGTAAAAAAGAGATCCTAAGCGTTGCTTGGTGCACCGGTGGAGGACAAGATTATATTTCTATAGCGGCCGAACAAGGTATTGATGCTTTCATTAGTGGGGAAATATCTGAGCGAACTGTGCATATTGCCAGAGAAATGGGCATTCATTATTATGCCGCGGGCCATCATGCCAGTGAACGTTATGGTGTACAGGCTTTAGGTCGCTGGATAGAAACTGAATTAGGGTTAGACGTGGCGTTTATCGATATTGATAATCCGGTTTAATATTCACTTTAATTGCTTAAAAAAAACAAATATCTAATAAAAATCAAGCTAAGTTTGAAACAAAGCTGGCTTTTACTTATGATACAGGCAGAATATTAACAATATAAAATTTACTCATTATAGGGAATTAAAATGAAAACATATAACATTGCTTTACTTGCTGGTGATGGCATTGGGCCTGAAGTCATGAAGGAAGCGGTTAAAGTATTAAATCTTGTTGAGCAGCGTAACGAGAATGTTAAGTTTGATCTTCATGAAGCACTATTTGGCGCTGTTGCATACTTTGCAACGGGTAGCGCTTTTCCTGAAGAAACCAAAACAATTTGTGACAAGGCTGATGCGATATTAAAAGGTACCATCGGTCTCAATCATGAAGACTCGAAAAAAATCCCTATAGACGAGCAACCTGAGCGTGGCGCATTATTACCATTGCGTCGTCGTTACAATACCTTTGCAAACTTCCGCCCAGTCTACTTGCCAAAAGGCCTAGCACACTTTTCGCCGCTCAAAGCATCTGTTATTGGTGAAGGGATAGATATTATGATCATCCGTGAACTTGTGGGTGGTTTGTACTTTGGTGATAAAGAAGCGGGTATTAATGCCGAGGGTAAACGTTTTGTACGTGAAGTGCTTGAATATGATGAAGATCAGATCCGCCAGATAGTCAGAGTTGCATTCGATGTGTCAATGACTCGTAAAAAAGTGCTCCATAACATTCATAAATCAAACGTTCTAAAATCCAGTGTTCTGTGGAATGAAATTGTTGATGAAGAAAGTAAAAACTACCCTGAAGTAGAAGTTAAAAGCATTCTTGTTGATGCTGCCGCGACCTATCTTTGTTTAAATCCTGGTATGTTCGATGTAATGGTAATGGAAAACATGTTTGGTGATATTTTAAGTGACCAAGGAGGCGGTATTTTAGGTTCTTTAGGTTTAATGCCTTCTGCATGTCGAGGCCTTAAAAAATCTTACTATGAGCCTTCGCACGGCAGTGCACCCGATATCGCGGGCAAAGGTATAGCAAATCCATATTCAATGATAGGCTCTGTTGCCTTAATGTTGGACATGAGTTTTGGCATGGAAAAAGAAGCTAAAAATATTTGGGCTGCTATGCAAAATGTATTTGCTAAGGGCTATTCAACCTCAGACCTTTCAAAAGCGAATGAAGCGAATTTAGTCACCACTGAAGAATTCGGCGATTTGGTTTGTGTTGAATTGGCGAAAATGCCAGTTGCATAAGTTAGCTTTTCGCTAGCTCCAAAAGCCACGTTTATGCGTGGCTTTTTTGTTTCTGTATTACCGCAAAGGCTAGAAATATTAGTCACCTAATTACACAGCTTAAGCGAATTAAGAAGTAAAGATTAAAATACAGATAACTGATAGCTTTGGTTTGTCTTCTAGGGGGTGAGTATTTACATCATTAGCGCAATTCGATGATAACTCTTTTTGACTTTTAGATTTTTAAAATTAGCGTAACAGTAATGGAAAAATAATGGCACTTAAACCAACCATCTTTAAAATGAGCATTAACCTTGCTGATCTCAATAATGATATTTATGACACACTTAATTTGACCGTTGCGCAACATCCATCAGAAACCGCAGAGCGAATGATGACACGTGTAATGGCGTATTGCTTAAATGTGCAAGAGTTTCTCGTGTTTACTAAAGGTTTATCAGTAGCCGATGATCCCGACATTTGGGTAAAAAGCTTATCGGATGAGTTTTTATTATGGGTTGACGTAGGTGAACCGGCGTTTGAGCGTATTAAAAAAGCGAGTCGTCAAGCGCGCGCTGTAAAAGTATATAGTTTTAATACAAAATCGGATGTGTGGTGGAAGCAGTCATCATCTAATTTTGAAACCTTGGCGGTTGATGTTTATCAATTTGATTTTACACAAATCCAAACATTAGCCAAGCTGCTTAAACGTAGTATGGACCTCTCTGTTACTATCAGTGGCGATTCCCTTTATATCGCGGCGGAGCTTGGTGAATGTGAAGTCACTTGCTCTGCATTGCAAACGCAGCAATAAAAATTCACGCTACCCTTTGCGTCCCTAAGCGCAAAGGGTATAATCTGCCCCCTTATTTAACTAGCACAGTGATCACACCATGAAATTTATCGTTAAACTTTTCCCTGAAATTATGATGAAAAGTCGTCCTGTCCGTAAACGTTTCAGTAAAATGTTACAGGGTAATATTCGTAATGTTTTAACAAACTATGATGAACAGGTTAAAGTGATTTTAGAGTGGGATAAGATCATTGTTCGTAGTACAGATGAAACCCCTGAAAACAAGGCAACACTGATTAGTATGCTGAAAAGCACGCCCGGTATTGCACATTTTTTAGAAGTACAGGAATCTGAATTTACAGATATACATGATGTGTATGAGCAAACTCTAGCGCGTATTGGTGACTCGCTCGATGGCAAAACGTTCTGTGTACGGGCTAAACGGGTCGGTAAACATGATTTCTCTTCAATTGAAGTTGAACGTTATGTTGGCGGTGGTTTAAATCAGCATACCGGTGCTGCAGGGGTTAAGTTAAAAGGCCCGGACATCAAGGTGCACCTTGAAATCAATGACAATAAATTGTTTTTTATCGATAAAAGATATCCTGGGTTAGGCGGTTTTCCACTGGGAACTCAAGAATCAGTTTTATCACTGATGTCTGGTGGATTTGACTCTGGCGTATCCAGTTTTCAACTTATTAAACGTGGCTCACGTGTGCATTACTGTTTTTTTAATCTCGGTGGCGCAGCGCACGAAATTGGTGTTAAACAAGTTGCCTATCAACTTTGGAAACGTTTTGGATCCTCTCATCGTGTTAAGTTTATCGCTGTTCCTTTTGAGCCAGTTGTAGCTGAAATTTTAGAGAAAATCGATAACGGTCAAATGGGCGTTGTCTTAAAACGCATGATGATGCGTGCTGCTACTTTAGTCGCTGAAAGGTTAGATATTGAAGCCTTAGTGACAGGCGAAGCGTTGGGGCAAGTATCTAGCCAAACATTGCGTAACTTATCTGTGATTGATCAGGTCACCGATATGCTTATATTACGGCCGCTGATTGCAACAGATAAGCAAGATATTATTGATTGTGCCCGAGAAATAGGGACGGCTGAAATTTCTGAAACTATTCCTGAATATTGCGGTGTGATTTCTCAACGCCCAACCGTCAAAGCGGTCATGAAAAAGATAGAAAAAGAAGAGGCTAAGTTTGATCTTTCGCTTATTGAAAAAGTAGTAACAGAAGCGAACGTTTTAGATATTAAAGATATAGCACAGGCGCTAAAAAAAGATGTCGTTGAAGTCGAGTCCGTTTCTGACTTTACTGAAAATGAAGTCCTATTAGATATTCGTTCTAATGAAGAGGCAGAAGAATCACCATTATCTGTTGAAGGGGTGAATATTGAACATCTGCCATTCTTTAAACTGGCGAGTGGATTCGAAAAGCTACCACAAGATAAAACTTACTTATTGTATTGCGCTCGTGGGGTAATGAGTCAGTTACAAGCTCTTTATCTAAAAGAATCTGGCTTTGCCAACGTTAAAGTTTATCGTCCTTAATTAGATCTAATGTGAGCCGTTTTTGATCATACAAACGGCACTTGATGTGCCGTATTTGTTGAACCTCGGTCGCCATCACAATTTGGACCGTTTTTATTTTTTATTTAGCATTAATCGCCGTATGCTGATTGTTATTAATGCGAATGTTAGGAGAATCAAATGCCGCAAGTAAAAGAAAAATATAAACTGATTACCGGTAAAGATGACGCCAGTTTTTGTACACGTATTACACAGTTGCTTGATGACGGTTATGAACTATATGGATCCCCAGCAATCGCCTTTAACGGTGAACATATGGTGGTAGCACAAGCTGTTGTTAAAATCCGTCCTCAGCTAGTTTAACTGTTCATATAACCAAGTCACCTAAAGATATAAAACCAGCATCTTCAGATGATTTGATTGAGGGCGCTGGACTAACCGTAAATAAATTTACAACAGACTCTTGATCCAATTTTGAAAGCGACCCAAATATTCATGCCATGCCACTTGGGTTTTATAAAGATTATAAGAGGAAGGGATATAATAGTGCGAAGGGATTTTCCCCATGCGCGTTTTCGCTAAAAAATTAGCAGGAGCGGCTTCCGGCCCAGCACCATATTTATAAAACAGCTGTAGAGCGCGCTCCATATGGCTAGCTGACGTTACCAAAACAGCCCGCTTGCCTCTAATCATGGTTGCCATTATCCGAGCTTCATCATCAGTATCTAAGGTGTTATCTAAACGAATTATTTTAGCAGCAGGAATTTCCATTGCGAGGGCTAATTCTTCGAGTAATTGCGCATGTGATTTCAGATCGCCAAAACCGGATCCAGAGACAACTAATGTGGCACCCGGATTCGCATAATAGAGGCGCAATGCCTCAGTAAATCGACTTAATGCGGTCGCAGATAACTGCCCTGTAACGGGTAAACTTGGATCTGCAACGCCACCTGAGCCTAATAACAAAATGACATCATAGCGTTGTGCTGGCTGCATAATAGGCAGATATTTCCGTTCTACGGAGTGAACGAGACGTTCTGCGATAGGCATTGTACTCAATGTGAATAGTAATACAAAACTAAGTAGTAAAAATGTTTTAGCGATTTTTTGTTTTTTACTAAAAAAGAGTAAAATAAGACCGATACAAAAAATAATAAGTAATAATGGTAGGGGCATTAATAATCCGCCAATCCATTTCTTTAAGATAAATAACATATTGATCTTTCACCAAGTATTGAAGTATAAGAGGTGAATTGTAGCATTAAATTAATAGGTACCAAGTTGACCGATCATAATTTTGATAATATCGCAGCTAAATTTGTAAAAAACATTTATGGTACGAGTAAAGGTAAAATTCGTACAGAAATTGTTTGGGATGAATTGCTACATTGTTTATCATTGTTACCGGATCGACCATTGCGAGTCTTAGATGCCGGGGGTGGTTTCGGTTTCTTCAGCCAACAACTCGCTGCACTTGGTCATCAGGTGGTACTCTGTGATATATCCGGAGAATTATTAAAAGAAGCTCAAAAGCAACTTGCAGGTAAAGCTTACCAATATAATGTACAAATATTGCATTGCTCGATTCAAGATTTGCATACTCGAATCGACGGTAAGTTTGATCTCATTTTAAACCATGCTGTTTTAGAATGGTTGGCGGCACCAAAAAAAACACTTGGCGGATTGCTGAATTTCTTATCTGATGATGGTCTACTGTCATTAATGTTTTACAATAAAGAAGCACAGCGTTTTTTTAATTTAGTTTCGGGCAATTTTGAATTTGTCGCTAAAGGAATGATCCGTAAAAAAGTGGTCAGATTAACCCCTACACAGCCGTTGGATGAGCAAGATCTGCAAACTTGGCTAGCTGAATTTAATATGCAAGTTATCCGAAAAACAGGTGTTCGTGTATTACATGATTACCTAAAAGAGCGTTCTCTTTGTGATGATAAGTTTGATCTGTTACTGGCGATGGAAAAACGCTATTGCCATCAGGAACCCTATGCATCTCTGGGAAGATATACACATTTGACAGTGAAGGTGAAAAATTAGTGAAGATTTTTTATTTTAGAGTCAACATCCCTTACCAAGCCTTTGAACAGTTATATAGAACACCAAATACTGTTGTTAAGGTAGTCGATGAGGAAGGGCGGATGATACAACTACCAGCAATGCGTTTTGTCCCTTTTTTTTCGCAGTTGGGAGTCCGAGGACGGTTTCAATTAATGTTAGATGATAATAATAAATTTCAGCAGTTGCAGCTGTTTAATCAATAAAATTAGCAAGAACGTGCTGTTTGTATCAATACAGGTCACGCAGAGGCATGGTTATGCCTTATAGCAACATGGAAGCAATGACCGCATATTTACAGTCAATTTCAAATGCGACGCCTGCGGGCAAACATTCAATTGTTATTATGAACGGTGCTAGCTGGCATCAATATTATAGCAAATCCGATAATTATCTATGCATTTATGCTTGCTAAAATGAATGCTAGCTGCGGCATTGATTTTGTAATTAGAACAACTCGTTACTGCCATCAATGCCTGGCTTTTATCTATTTTCACTACGCCTAAATAGATCTTCTAATTGACGCAATTGGTATTATTTAGGAGATAATTATTGAGAATATAACTCTGATGTATTGATAGCTATAAGGATATCGAGGTTCAATGTTGTCGGGCTTGGAATGATTTCTGTGAAGGTGAAAATATAGTTATATCGAGGCTGGGTAAATATGGAACCTTAAGTAACGGGATTGCTATACGCATGCAAAAAATAATTTCCCGACTCAAACGGTCTAAACACGGTAAGCAGTTGGTGATATAGTTTATGGAAGTGAGTATCCTCGTGAACAGAGGAAAAGCAAAAAACCGTATAAATTTGGGCAGCTCAATCTGTATCAATAGATTGGGTACAAGTATCGAGTTACTACGTTATCTAATTGAAATTATAGTAAACTTTGTAAAGCTATCCTCTATTTTTACGACCCATATTGATAAAAAAGAGGATGACGTGTTATTGCTTGGCGCGTTTATTTGTATGGCACACGGTCTAAATACTTCCATTATTGCCTACTGCGTAGAAATAGAAAAATTAAATAATTTTCACTGCTATTAAGTGTACGAATTACAGGGTATACGATAAACACATTGACAATGAGTCTGTTTATGAGGTCTATAAAAACGGTATAAAAACGATGACAAGTATACTATAAGTGAATAAAATGTTACCGTACAAATAATGTTTGTTTGCTTTTTTTGTGATGATTATGGGTATAACATAGGATATTAAAATGAATAAATTAGTTATTGTGACTTTATTCGCTCTATTGCCACTTACTGCAAACGCTGCGATTGATCCTGTTACTGAAGCTGTATCTGCTGATTTAGCAGTAGGAGATACAATCGAGCAAATTATCACACAAAAAAATGAACAGGAAGGGCTCACTTTTGAATATGTTAGCGATTTGATAGCAAATAATGCAGACAAAATTATCGCTATTGTGAGTGTTACCATTTCTAACAAGCTTGAGCTTGCTGCGCAAATTGTGCAAGCAGCAGTAGAAGCAAATACCAATCTTGCTCAACAAATTGTTGATGCTGCTATTGCGGCCGGAGCTGATCCGGATGAAATGCTCGTTGCCGCCTTACTTGGTGGTGCTAATGATGAGGATTTATCAATAGAAACAGCCGCTGGTGGTTTTGCCGCTGGCCCCGCATTAGGAAGTGGCCCCAATAATCCAGCCTTGGGTAACGGCAATGGCGGCGGCGGCGCAACGGCTTCACCAAACTAGAATTAAAAAACAGTAAATACTAGTTTTCGTGTTCTACTTGGTAACACATAGTTATATATAGTTAAAGGAAACGCTTCTTTACTAAGTGTTGCTTGATAATGAATGTTTAGCATTTAGTATTTAGCATTGAGTAGTAAGGTTATAACATCTAAAATACTGAAAACCGCCAAGTAAAAAGCCGCATTATCGTATTGCGTTAATGTGGTTTTTTATTGACCAAACACAGGGAGTGTGATGCATGTCACATGGCAATATAAATAAGCAAGATAAATAAACAATGCGCAGTAAATACGCATTTTACCTACTGTGCTTTATTATCTGGTTTGCACCTATCCCTCTTGGTGCTAATCGCCCTTGGGCATGGGGTTTGGTTGAGCTACTTATTTGTGCAAATACAGTGCTGCTGTGTTTTAATCATAATTTCAACAGAGTGTTTGTACAGTTAAAAAAAGTAAGCGTTATTTTAACTGTTGTTGTAGTTGTGCAGATTTGGGTTTTCATGCAATGGTTAGGAGGCATTTACCCAAGTTTAGCTCTCTTACAATCTCTCGACCCCAGCCAAACAGAACTCGCCTTAATCAAGGGCATTACATACTGTTTATTGATTATTAACCTTGCACTATTAGTCGATCGTATCGAACGAATTAAACAGCTATGTTGGATAATTATGTTATCTGGTTTAACACAAGCTTTATATGCTGTTTTCTTACAGTATTCTGGCTGGGAAAGTAGTTTATTGGGTTTTCATATTGGTCATCGTGCAACGGGGTCTTTTGTTTATTATAACCACCTTGCTAACTATTTATTGCTTTGCATATCAGTCGCCATTGGTTATCTGATTGGTTCATTAGATGGGATAAAAGCTGTTTCGCGTCGCGCAAAACTTGCCAGCATTATTGAAATACTACTTAGCCCTAAATGGATTTTACGTATTGGCATCATTATCATGGTCGTAGCACTTATTATGACCCGTTCGCGTATGGGGAACTCGGCATTTTTCAGCTCATTACTGATCACTAGCGTTCTTGCTTTAATATTAATGAAACGTCCACCTAATACACTGAAATGGTTGATCATAAGTTTAGTGGCTCTCGATTTGATTATTGTTGGCACTTATTTTGGCGTTGAGAAAGTAAAAGAACGATTACAGGCAACCTCCTTTCAAGCTGAAACGCGTGATGACGTAGTACGCGACGCAATTCCTTATATGCAGGAGTATTGGTTAACCGGGAGTGGTGCTGGAAGTTTTTATTCTACTTATCTGCAATACCAACGTGCTGAATACCAAGCCTTTTATGACCACGCTCATAATGAATATGTACAGTTTACAGCGGAGTTCGGTGTATTACCGAGTTTATTATTATTGGCACTGGTTCTCTACATTATTTGGAACAGCTTAAAAACATTACGCAGCAGTCGTCGTAAATTTAAACAAGGTCTGGCAATAGGTATTTTGATGGCTTGTATTGGCATGGTAATGCATTGCACTGTAGATTTTGTGTTGCAAGATTATGCCATTGCAATTTTATTTTTAACGATATTATGCCTTTCTCCGATTATGAATAATTTAGTTGAACAAAATAAGGAAAGAAAAACATTATGAAATACTTAGTAACTGGCGCCGCTGGATTTATAGGTAACTTTGTGTCAGAACGTTTATGTGATGCTGGATATGAAGTTATTGGTTTAGATAATTTAAATGATTATTATGATCCGAAGCTAAAGCACGCGCGCCTTAAACGCCTTGATAAGTTTAGTAATTTTACTTTCGTTAAATTAGATTTAGCTGATCGAGACGGAATGGCTCAGCTATTTAATGAGCAGAAATTTGATCGTGTTATTCACTTGGCTGCACAAGCTGGGGTGCGTTATTCGATTGAAAACCCAATGGCCTATATTGATTCAAACCTAGTAGGAATGGCGACTGTTTTAGAAGGGTGCCGCCATAATAAAGTACAACATCTGGTTTATGCGTCATCTAGCTCCGTTTACGGCATGAATGAAAAAATGCCATTTTCAACCGAAGATGCAGTCGATCACCCTGTTTCTCTTTATGCAGCAACTAAGAAATCTAATGAGTTGATGGCACACAGTTATAGCCACCTTTATGATCTACCGACAACAGGGCTACGTTTCTTTACGGTTTACGGCCCGTGGGGACGTCCTGATATGGCACCGTTCCTATTCACCGACGCCATTATTAATGATCGCGAAATAAAAGTGTTTAACCATGGGAAAATGAAACGTGATTTCACTTATATTGACGATATTGTTGAAGGCATTATTCGCATCCAAGATGTTGTTCCACAACGTAATGCGGATAATCCTAATACTTCGCCTGCATCAAGCAAAGCCCCTTATAAAGTATTTAATATCGGTAATAATGAACCGATCGCACTCATGACTTTCATCGAAGCGATAGAAAAAGCGGCAGGTAAAGTTGCGGCTAAAAACTTTATGCCAATGCAAGCCGGTGATGTACCTGCCACTTTTGCTGATATTGACAGCCTTAAAGAAGAGGTCGGTTTCAAACCAGATACTCATATTGAATACGGCATGCAGCAGTTTGTTGAGTGGTTTAAGTCATATTATTCGTAACTGAGAAAATAGTTAGCAATGCTAGTATTGATTGTCATAAACGAACATGAAATTTTAGAGTGAACAATGGAAAAAATAATTTTATCTACATACACATTTCTGCCGGATATAGGTGGTGTTGCAACAAACACATTGACTATAGCGGAGGCTTTTATTGCCAAGGGTTATGATGTAACGGTCGTAACTTTAACAACTGAGTGTTGTGAATATGACAATCGAATGAAAATTGTTAGAGCCCCAAATTTCTTGCAATTGGTAAAACTCTATTTGAGTGCTGATTGGATTTTATTTTCAAATTTATCTACTAAATTATGCTGGCCTGCTGTTTTAATCAATAAAAAATTTGCCTTGCATCACCATTCATCATCAGCCTTCAATAATTCAACTCCTTCTGGCGTTATCCAAATTATTAAACGTCTTATTGAAAACAAGGTTTCAGCAAAGTCGATTCATTTTGTTAACAGTGAGTTTACTAAAAAAGATGGTGGAGCATTTTTTGATAATCTAAAAACTTATCTAACTTATCCTATTGTTCAAAACACCAAGGTCACTACTGATATTGTAGACATTTACGCGTCTAAAAAAAATGCGCTATTTGTAGGGCGAATTGAAACTGAAAAGGGCGTTTCTTTTTTATTAGAAAACTTTGAATTTATAAAGAAATATTTAAATATTGATTCACTCTCTTTCGCTGGTGATGGATCTCTACTCAAGTCATTAAAAGAAAAAAATATCAAGGGAATTGAATTTGTTGGAGCTGTTGATTTGACTACAGTGCACCAGATGATGCGGAAATCAGCCTATGTGTTGATTCCCTCTATTTGGAATGAGCCCTTTGGAATGGTGGCAGTGGAGGGGCTTGCTTCGGGATCTGTTGTTATATCTTCTGATAAGGGAGGACTGCCAGAGGCAGTTGGAAATCATGCTGCATTATTTGATTTTGATTCTACAGAAAGTTTTATTGATGCGCTAAAAGAAGCTGAATCAATAAGAGAGCGGTGTATTGTAGACTCGGAAAGACTATTGAATTATGTAGAATCTGTTAATGAGCATATGGATGCTTTTTCCAAAAGTAATGTTATTAACATTATGATTAACGCCTTAATGGAATAGTAATTGAATGAAATGTGAATTATTTGATGTATTAACTTTAATGAGGTTATTTATAGAATGATACAACAAAAATCTGTTTTAGCAGGTGTTGGTGTAATGGCTGTTCTTACTATAGCCTCTAAAATAGTTAGGCTGGTTGTTTTAATGGTCACCGCTCGGTTCTTAAGTCCTGAAGATTTTGGTGTAATTGCAGCATTCTCAATGGTATTAGCTCTTGCTTATTTATTTGCTAATGGTGGCGTGGTTAAAACTCTGATCCAACGGCCAGTCGTAAATCAATCACATATAGGCAGCGCGATTATTCTCTGCTGTGTATATAGCACTATTG
>NZ_JAHNZV010000006.1 GCF_022267535.1 Psychromonas antarctica | reverse complement strand
ATATTAAATTGTCGACAGAATATGAGAGGTAGGGCGAAGGGGTGTAGTTCATGTTTTTCCAATGAAAAAGAGTTAAATATAAAGCGGTTTTTAATTTAATTCTTTTATATCAGTTGTTTGTTGGCATGTTTAATTTAATTTTGGGGTGTTACTTTTTCGTCTGGCAGGCTGTTTTGAAAATTCCCTTACAAGCTTACACTCCGTTACTTTAATTTGGCGTTTCATTTTAAAATGGAAAAAAGGGGGGTGACATTTTTATTTTTCCAATATCCCGTCATATGTACTCGATATATTGTATGCCTCACACTGATCTTAACTATTTATTCTGTATAAATGCATATATTTCCAATATCAGGGACCTATGTTTAGTTAATTCTCTATGATTATTAATTCCGCGAAATATATCTTTTTTTATTTTTATTTCTGCGTGATGGGTGTCACGTTGTGGTGGTTTTGTTTTGTGATTGATTGGGTTTTCTACGGCTTATTTCTTTTATGTTGTTGTTTTTAATTGGTAAATGCTGCTTTTACTTGGAAATGTGATGTCTGTCTGTTTTTCTCTATATTGAGGTGTTTGAGTGTTGATAATTCGCGGCGCGAATGTAGTATGGGTGACAAGCAAGCAGCGTGGTATTTACTTAGTTCATAAGAAACTAAAAACCAAATTGCTTCTTATTTTTACCTTATTAGCAGCAGTTATTTCGTCTATCTTGTTGCTAATTTAATATCTATTTTTTAATTGAATTTGGCTTCCTAGACAAATAGAAGTCACTAAATACTATGCTTATTTAAAGGAATATTGATATGTTTAAAAAAACACTTTTAGCCGCAGTTTTGACAACGGTTTGTCTCTCCTCTCAGGCCTATCAGATCGGTTTAGATAACGATTTTAATGTTGAAATTTATGGCGTCGCAGCCCTATCTGTCGTTAATTACGACACAGGAGATAATGATAACGGCACAGAATCAGACCAAGGTTTTGTTGTCGAAAATGAATCCCGTATTGGCTTCCGTGCCGGTAAAGCAATGACTGATTCCATCGAAGCGTTTATGCAAGTTGAGTCAGGTTATGTAGGCGGAACAGACTGGGGTCACGGTGGTACACACGGTGGTGTTCTGGGTTTTAGGGACACATTTGTCGGCCTTAAAGGTAATTGGGGTAAAGTACGCGTTGGCCGTGTGTTAACACCATTATATGAAATTGTTGACTGGCCGTTTTCTAATCCCGGTTTAGGCTCTGTATTTGATTGGGGCGGATTAACGGCTCATTACGATCGTCAGTCAAATCAAGTTCGATATGATCAAAATTTCGGTGATGTCGCCTTTGCCGCATCAGTTGGTCGTGATTCAGCTACAGCGGCTACGGGTAATGGTGGCAATGCAACAAAAGGGTCATATTTTTACGCTAGCAGTGTAAAATATACCATTAAAAAAGTAACTTTAATGGGTGCTGTAGAGACAGGCTCTGATTTTAAAGGCGTCGATGGGCAGGACAATTTAACTTATATTGTTGGTTTTGAAGCGGGCCTACCCGGTGGTTTTAGTTTAGCCGGCGCTTATAAAAAAGAAGCTGTTGACAACTTTGTCGGTGAAACCTCAACTTATGATGCTGAACAGGATTCCGTTTCTGTCATTGCTCAATATTGGAATGGCCCACTCGGTGTTAAGCTTGGCTACGCAGCTAACTTTGATGAAAAACACGATGGTTCGAGTCAAAGTGATACTGATTCTAATACTATTTCAGCTCAGGTGATGGGCTCAATTAACGGCTTCGTCCCTTACGTTCGAGTTGCCGGCAGAACGGTTGGCACAGCTGATACAGATGTTGTAACACGCGTCGGCTTAGAGTATGGTTTTTAGCTCATAAATTCTGGTATCTCTCCAGTACTCAGAAGATGCCGGCAACATTGCTGGCATTTCTGTGTTCAGTCTATCAAAGAAATAAACGGCTCTTTTTGGTAAGGAAAATATAATGCTAAAAAAATTTATAATACTGTCATTAGTGACATCGCTCTGGGCATGCTCTCACCTCTCTTCTAGAGGTGATCTTAGCAATGCGGTTGAAAACGTTAATATTAGAGCAACTTATATTGAAGTATTAGGGAAAAAAATAATACCTGATAATTTAAGTGCAGATGGTCACGGCGTATTAGAATCAACTGTGTTTATTACGGCTAATTTTGCAAAAGAAAAAGTAGCCCCTAGCTCTGAATTACAAATGACGTTAGGTTATTTTAAAAATTATAACCCCTATCAGTTTGTTGTTGTTGACGGACGTCGAATAGCGTTGACCGAGAGCCAAGTCGCGACTAGTTTATGCAGTGAAAATTGCGTGACTACGCAATATTTTAACTTTCCACTTAGTAACGAGTTACTATTACAATCTGCACATGACGAGCTGATTTTTGAGTTACAAAATAATAATGGTAATAATAAACTGTTATTTTCAATTCCGGGTGGCTACATAAAAGCGTTACTGCAGAGTTCAGATATCAATACATCGGCTGTTAACAAGGTGCAGAAAAGGGAGCAAGATCCCGTAGTGATCAGTCAACGTTTATTTGTTAAAGCAAGCCCGGATGAAAAAGAGATCTTTACTAAATGGGCATTTGCCAATAGACAAGAGGATATAGCAATGCTTGATTCTGAAAGTCAGATCTTAACTATGCTTGCTTATTGGTTTGATCAGGCAGATAGAGTACAAAAAGCAGAGATATTATCGTGGGTAATATCTCTATAAAAAAGGGCACTTAAAGAATAAAATATTAGATATGGGGGATTGAAATAGGCAGGCTGGCCTAAAGACGTATCTTTTGTAATAAATCGCCCTCATAAATAGCTTCTTTGATGAGTGAAAATGCTGCAATAGTTGAATTTTGCTGTAACTCGGTAGGTACTATTGACAGTTTATTTTGAAATTTTGGTAATGTTTGGTGGGCAACACATTGTTGAATTATTGAAAATAGAGTGTCCCCACTTGCGGTTATTTTGCCCGCGATAATTATTTTTTCTGGATTGAGGATATTAACTAAAACAGCAATCGTTTTTCCCAAATAGGTGGCCGCATCTTCAACTATTTTTTGACATAAAGGGTCTCGATTAGCGGCCGCTTGGTATATGTTTTCTATTGTGAGTGTCTCAGGCGTTATGCAAGTTAAACCGCCGTAATTAAGCGCACTTTGTACTTTTTCAACAATCACATTATCGTTTATTTCGGTTTCTAAACAGCCAAAGTTGCCGCAATGGCATTGTTTACCCGCTGGGTTGGCTTGAATATGTCCAATCTCTCCAATATTACAGTTTTCACCTAACAAGCATTTACCTTGAATAATAATGCCAGATCCTACGCCGTGGTGGATACTAAGTAAAATTGAGTCTAAACAATTCCGTGAAGCCCCAAAGTAGTGCTCTGCTAACGCGAGAGCGCGAGTATGATTCGCAATAAATGTTGGGATATTAAACTTTTTTTCAATGTACTCAACTAATGAAAAGTTATTAAATGAGTAACGCGATGAGTAAATTATTGTGCCCTGTTTAGGATTGATTAAGCCTGCCATAGTGATTGAGATTGCTGATATCTTTTCAGAGAATTGTTTCTTATTATCAATAATAAGCGCTATTTTAGACGTGAGTAGCTCAATAAGGTGCTCATGATTAGTTGATTCCAGACTGTCTTTTTCGTTTGCTAATTCTCTGCCTGATAAATCATAACGGCTTATCGATAATAGGTTGCGACCAATTTTAATGGCTAATACATGAATTGATGAATCATTAGGCGCGAGAGAAATGGCAGATCGTCCGCCTGTTGATGCTTGCCTGGCAGTTTCTCTTATAATCCCATTTTCGAGTAATTGTCGTGTTATTTTAGTGACACTCGCAGGGGCAAGTTTGCTGATATTTGCTATTTTTACGCGAGAAATGGGGGTGTGTTTTTCAATGACTTTATAAATAGCAGCGTAATTTATTTGCTTGATATTATCAATATTTGCAATAACTGAAACTGTTTGTTTATTATTTTGTACCATTATTATTTCACTTTCAATAATTATCCGACAGGCGATGTGGTATTTATGCTGCTTAGAAGTCTCTTTCAAACAGAATGAATGTAGTCTAACAAATATTGGTCATCTATTATGTGTTTTTTATTGCTGCAGAAGGTAGATTATACAATTAGTATTTATATGTACTGACAAAAAATGACTAGAAAAGCTATTTTATATTGACACATATTAAACCACTAAAAATCATTGATAATACCCATATTCTTTGAAAAGTGAGTTTCAAAGAATATCGGTACTGATTGATGAAGCTTGGTTAGCTGTTTTGATAGTATCCGTTAACTACGGTCGCAATGACTTTATAATCATTGTTAAAAATGGTGAGGTTTGCAATTTTATCCGCTTCAATGCTGCCCAATTTGTTTGCTACTGAAATAGCTCTTGCAGGGTAAAGCGTCGCCATACGGATAGCCTCTGATAGTTCAATATCAGCAAATTTAACACATTTTTCTATGGATTCGATCATCGTTAGGGCGGATCCTCCGAGTGTACCGTCTTGCCTGAAACATTTCCCTTTTTTGTAGTAAACGGTCGTGCCAACAAAATCAAATTGGTCTATGTTTGCGCCCACGGGAGATGTTGCATCAGTGACTAATATCAGCTTTTCACCTAGAATTTTTTTAGATATGCGCACATTTGGATAAGCCACATGAATACCATCAACAATAATGCCTGCATAGATTTGATGATCATAAATAGCACCAATAACGCCGGGTTCTCTGCCGGTCATAGGGCTCATTGCATTAAATAAGTGGGTTGCAAACGTTGCGCCATTATCAATGGCCGCTTTTGCTTGTGCATAAGTGGCATTGCTATGGCCTATCGACACGACAATACCTGCGTCATTGAGTTGCTTAATGACTTCAAGAGGCGAGTTTTCAGGTGCTATTGTCACTTTTGTTACAATATCGGCATTGGCGCAGATAAGATCAACCATTTCCTGATCTGGTTTTCTAATAAACTCAGGACGGTGAATGCCTTTCTTTTCTAAGCTAATAAACGGGCCTTCCAGATGCAGTCCTAATACTTCGTTAGCTGTTTTATCTATGAAATTTCGAGCGACCTTAAGTGCCGCTATGATATCGGCATCTGATGAAGTGATAAGTGTTGGTAAATAGCTTGTACAGCCTGATTTTAGATTGGCCGCCTGCATTATATTAAGTGTTTGCTCAGATATATTTCCATTAAACATGACGCCGCCACAGCCATTAATCTGCAAATCGATGAAGCCGGGACAAAGATTAGCGCCATTGAGGTTGATCATTTTGGTGTTCGCATCTAATGCTGAGATTGGTTTAATACTTTTAATTTTATCATTTTCGATAACAACAGCGTGATCAGTTAAAATCGCTTGTGTTGTGTAAATTGTACAATTTGTTAGTGCATACATAACAAATTTCTCCATATCAAGGTTTCCTACTTAAATGCTGTAAAGGTATGCTTTACTTCAACATAAATAAAGCAACAAGAATAGTTCATAGCGATCTGTATAAATATGATACTTGATTTTACGCACTCAAATTTACGCTAGCGAAGGCTTTGATTACACATGGCAGCTAATACCTTGCTATCGTGAAATTATTTGTTTAACTATATATTACCGATATTGTCGCTTTCTAATTCAGTAAAATATTTAAGCGTTTTCACTTTAAGTTCCATCGTAGAATCTGAGTCACATGCAATCAGCGCTTTGGGATGAAGTTGTAATGCAGAAACGGTCCATAAGTGGTTTAGACAGCCTTCAACGGCCGCTTTAACTGCTAACGCTTTGTTGCTGCCTGTTACCAAAATTAATATCTCAGCCGCTTCTAGTAAAGTACCCACACCAATTGTTAATGCTAATTTAGGCACTTGATTAACATCATTATTGAAAAAACGTGAGTTAGCGATGCGTGTGTCGGGTGTTAATGTTTTAACTCGAGTGCGAGAAGCGAGTGAAGATGCTGGTTCATTAAATGCAATATGACCATCTGTACCAACGCCGCCCATAAACAGGTTGATTTTACCATAACTTCTAATCTTTTCTTCATAACGTAAGCATTCAGCTTCTAAATCATCCGCAAGACCATTTAGCAAATTGATATTTTTTGGTTGAATATCGACGTGATTAAAAAAGTTGTTATGCATAAAGCTGTAATAGCTTTCTGGATGAGAGGGCTCGAGGCCAACATACTCATCCATATTAAATGTAACGACATTTGCAAAACTAACGTCACCAGCTTGGTGAAGTTCAATCAAACGTTTGTAAGTTTCCAGTGGAGTACCACCTGTCGGCAAGCCTAAGATGAATGGTCGATCGGCTGTTGGTGAAAATTTATTGATGGTGTCTGCAATATAACGAGCAGACCAAAGACCTACAGTGGTTGCATTATTAAGAGGTATTAAGCGCATGGTTTTCTCCAAGTAAAGTGAATATTAAATATGGGTATTGCATCATTAATTTGTAGTGTAAATTAAGATTGCATAAAATGCCATATGAAAGGAGTAAATAAAAAATATAAAGCGATCTAGCTCACAATGTAACCTATATTGATTTGCGCCAAGCCGTAAAAGCTTTAAAGTTTACTGCGGGATTTGTGGTTTTCCACCGAATTTATAGAAAACATTTTTTAAAATGAGGTTTGAACTGCGGATAATAATCATCACGAAATAAGTGCGTTGTGTAATCTTTAGGAGAGTTAGTATGAACATTCTTGGTTATTTTCAAAAAGTCGGTCGGGCCTTAATGGTGCCTGTTGCAGTTCTTCCAGCGGCTGCAATTTTAATGGGTATCGGTTACTGGATAGATCCCGCTGGTTGGGGCGGTGATTCTGCGTTAGCTGCTTTTTTAATTAAAGCGGGAGCGGCTGTTATTGACAATATGTCAGTATTGTTTGCCGTGGGTGTTGCTTATGGTATGTCTAAAGATAAAGATGGTGCGGCTGCACTTTCTGGTTTAGTTGGCTTTTTGGTTGTAACTACATTACTTTCCCCCGGAGCAGTGGCACAAATTCAAGGTATTGATCCTTCACTTGTGCCATCCGCATTTTCTAAAATCAACAACCAATTTGTTGGTATTTTAGTCGGTATTATATCTGCCGAGCTTTACAATAAATTCTCTAGTGTTGAATTGCACAGTGCATTAGCGTTCTTCTCTGGACGTCGTTTAGTGCCAATTGTCGTTTCAGTCGTTATGATCGTTGTGTCATTTATACTGATGGCTATCTGGCCTGTTATCTTCTCTGGACTACAACACTTCGGTGAAACAATTTCTGGAATGGGTGAAGTTGGGGCGGGTATCTACGCATTTTTTAACCGTTTATTAATCCCTATTGGTCTTCACCATGCTCTTAACTCTGTGTTCTGGTTTGATGTTGCAGGTATTAACGATATTCCTAATTTCCTAAGTGGTCAGTCTGGTATCGATGCCGGTACAGCTATCATCGGTAAGACAGGAATGTATCAAGCTGGTTTCTTCCCCATCATGATGTTTGGTCTTCCTGGTGCGGCTCTTGCTATCTACAGAGCAGCTAAACCTGCAAATAAAGCCAAAGTTGCATCTATAATGTTAGCCGCAAGTTTAGCTTCTTTCTTTACCGGTGTAACTGAGCCTCTTGAATTCTCATTTATGTTTGCTGCTCCATTGCTTTATGTTATTCATGCAGTATTAACGGGCGTATCAGTATTCATCGCTGCATCAATGGGATGGATGGCTGGTTTTGGTTTCTCAGCAGGTCTTGTGGATATGGCTCTTTCTTCGCAAAACCCACTTGCAGTTAAATGGTACATGCTTATTGTTCAAGGTGTTGCATTCTTCGCAATCTACTACTTCGTCTTCCTCACAGTCATTAGACGGTTAGATCTTAAAACACCTGGTCGTGAAGATGATGCAGAAAATGTTTCCAATATCACTGGCAGCCAAGACGCCGGCGAACTCGCGACTCAGTATGTTGCAGCGCTTGGTGGAATTGCTAACCTAGAAGTCATTGATGCTTGTATCACTCGTTTACGTTTGACACTTAAAGACCGTAGCGTAATCAATGAAGCTGAGCTTAAAAACTTAGGTGCGATGGGGGTTGTTAAGTTAGGTGAGAATAACTTGCAAGTCATTATTGGCACTCAAGCAGAAAGCATTGCTACTCGCATGAAGGCTATTAAATAAGATAACTTAGAATAGTCTGCAAAAGCACTCCGAGCAGTCGGAGTGCTTTCTTTATGTCTAAAAGCGAGGGATCTTTTGTAAGAAGTAAATGACCTCATTGAGAGTGAGCACTTATAGGCACAAATCCCAAATTGCTGGGTCGATAACAGCATGTTGGCCTAGCAAATGTTTTATCAGTTATTAGCATACTTAAATTGCCTGCCTTAACATTGAACTTAAACAGTAACTATTCAGAGTTATTTATTGAAGGAATCATTTTTTGCATTGATGGCATTGCTAAGCAATTTTATTAGGCATGTTTTAGCTCCTTAAAGACAGCAATAAAAGTATTCATAAACGTACTATTAATAAAGGTGTTTCTATGTATCAAAAAACAGTCACTATCACAGCGGTCAATGGCCTACATACTCGCCCAGCGGCTCAATTTGTTAAACAAGCTAAATCTTTTGCATCTGACATTTCTGCTGAAGTCGGAGGTAAATCGGCCAGTGCTAAAAGCCTATTCAAATTGCAAACGTTAGGTTTAACTCAAGGCACAGCGGTGAATATCAAAGCTGAAGGTGCGGATCAACAAAAAGCAGTTGAAACGTTAGTTGAGCTAATGGCGACGCTTAAATAGTAATATCGCCATGATACCTCAAGATGTTATATCTGGATTCAGTTCGGAGAGCATAATAAGGCCCTGCATGAAGGCATTTTGAGAGATTAACTAACCTCAGTTCTGGATAATGGAAGCGAAATTAGATTAAATATCAAAAAGTTAAAAAACATATTATACAGTGCTGTTAGTTTTGCGTAGTTCAAGGCGAATCATCGCAGCAATAACTGGTTATTGCTAGATGATTTAACGCAGAAATACGCGTAAATAACGGTACTGTATCGTTTAGCTTATCCAGAATTGAGGTTAACTACGTTAATCCTCTATCGGCAGGCGTAAGACTACTGCTTGTCGAGCTGAGTCCTCGTAGGGCAAGGAAGACCGCACTCATCTACGTGGTTATAACATGTTAATGTTGAACCGCTATATTTCATCATATTTCCTCCATAATAAATGCCTTTATAGTAGATACAATAAATCATCAGCGCTATGCTTTGCATGAAAAAGGTAAGCACACAATTATTAAGGAAAGCCAATGAAGCGCATTAAGGCAATAATTCCCATTGTTTTTATCTTCTTAACCCTACTTTGGTTTACATCTGAAGACTTTGCTCGGTTAACGTGGTCCTATTTTTCTATTAGAGGATTTATCATACAGTACAGCGGTATTCTTGCTATTTCTGCAATGAGTATTGCGATGATATTGGCTGTACGATTAAATCCGCTTGAAAAGTTTACCCAAGGGCTAGACAAATCATACCGATTGCATAAATGGTTAGGGATCAGCTGTTTGATAGTGGCTGTTATTCATTGGTTTTGGGCAAAAGGCACAAAATACATGGTTGCTTTGGGGCTATTAGAAAAACCAAGCCGAAATGGAAATGTTATTGGAAGTGGTCTTGGCGAGGGGCTCGGTAACGGTCTTCACAATGGTGCGGGGCTTGGTAATGGCAGAGGTTCGCCCGATTTAACAACAATCAAAGGTGTGTTTAGCAGTCTACGTCATTTAGCTGAATCGGTCGGTGAATGGGGATTTTATTTACTTGTTTTGCTGATTATTATTGCATTGCTAAAGTCTATTCGTTATTCCAAATTCTTAAATACACACAAAATCATGCCTGTGGTGTATTTGTTGTTTGCCTTTCATACCATTATATTGACCAAGTTTACCTATTGGCAAGCTCCTATCGGCTGGGTTATTGCCATTTTAATTGCGGGGGGCTGTTGGGCCGCTATTTACAGCCTGTGTGGCAGAATAGGTAAGCAGAATAAGGTCCAAGGTAAGATAGAAAAATTTCACTTCTACAAACATAATCGGGTCTTAGATATTACCATTAATACACAACAAAGTTGGCGAGGTCATCATCCTGGGCAATTTGCATTTGTGCAATTTAAAGGTGAAGAAGCGCATCCTTTTACAATTGGTTCGGTTAAGAATGTCAGTGGCCGTATTCGTTTTCAGATTAAAGGTATTGGTGATTTCACTAACAACCTTAACCAAAATTTAAAAATAAATGATGAAGTGATAGTGGAAGGCCCCTATGGTTACTTCAATTTCAAATCGAAAACTAACCGGCAAATATGGGTGGCTGGGGGCATTGGCATCGCTGCATTTACCGCTCAAATGGAGAGCTTGGCTGAAAACCCACAGTTAAAAGCAGTTGATCTGTTTTATTGTACACAATGCCCTGATCGTGATTTTATCGAATATATACAGACGCTAGCCAAGCAAGCTAATGTTAATTTCTATTTGATGGACACTAATGTTGATGGTTTCTTAACGGCGGAGCATATTTGCGACGAAGTGCATGGCTGGGAAAAGGCTGACATTTGGTTTTGTGGCCCGAGCAACTTTGCTAAAATTTTACAGAATCGTTTTGCGCAGTTGGGGTTGAAAGGCAATAGTTTTCATAATGAATTATTTGAGATGCGTTAAGTCTGTCCTCTTGTACTCATATGAAAAATACTCCGGAACGGGTTTTCAGCTTGACCTACGCATTGAGTTGCCTTTTCCCTCTCAAATTAGAGCACTGCGACTGATTTGACTTGTGCCCAAATAGGAGTCCCAAGCTTTAGTTGTAGTCGATTAAGGGAGTAGTTGGAAATTTGAGCCAATAACTTTTGTCCCTTGGCCAACTCCAGAGTGACAAGGCTCTCTCCCTTTTGTTGTCCAGCATCGATACGTAATACCTGTCCCTGAAATATATTTAAAATGCTCGAGTGAGATGGTTTTTGCGTACACAAGCTCACATCGCTGGCATAGAGCCGACAGCGAATCGGACTCTCTAGCGGTAATGGACGAGGGGTTAATCTTAAGGTCAGCTCATTAGCGGTCACTTCTGTCATTAAATCCTCGTGCTGGGCGGTAACTCGTCCTTCAAATAGGGTACTGGCGCCATCAGCAAATAATTCAGCAAAACGTGGATCAACCATGATCTCACTTATTGCACCAGAACAGATATGTTTGCCTTGATCTAGCATTACAATGTGATCGGCTAATCGCACTACTTCATCAGCTGCATGACTAACATATATCACCGGGATCGACAGCTCACGATGTAGCCCTTCTAAATAGGGCAAAATCTCGCGTTTGAGTCGCTGGTCTAATGCCGACAGTGGTTCATCCATTAAAAGCAATTGAGGAGATCGCAATAGTGCTCGAGCAATTGCAACCCGTTGTCGTTCGCCGCCAGAAAGTGCCGCTGGAGGTCTTGATAATAATGGACCAATGCCGAGTAATACAATGACCGAGTCTGGTTCAATCTTACGCTTTTCTTTGGCTAAGCGGTTTAAGCCAAATTCAAGATTTTGTTGCACATTGAGATGTGGAAATAGGCTCGCTTCTTGAAACACATAACCAATCTCACGTTGATTGGCGGGGATAAAAATCCCTTTAGATTCATCTTGCCAAACTTTGTCACCAATCTGGAAAAAACTATTGGGTAAACGTTCTAAGCCCGCTATCGCACGTAAACAAGAGGTTTTTCCGGAGCCAGATGGCCCAAATAGGGCCGTGATACCTTTACCGGGTAAAATGAAGTCAACATCTAGCTGGAAGTCACCGCGATCTACTTGAAAACTGGCTTGTAATTGACTCATGCCATACTCCTCTTAGCTGCTTTTTGATTGACTAGATAGACGATTAGTAAAGCTAAAAATGAAAAGATGACCATACTGCCAGCGAGCCAATGTGCTTGGGCATATTCCATGGCCTCCACATGGTTGTAGATTTGTACCGACAATACGCGAGTTTTACCTGGAATGTTGCCGCCAATCATCAAAACCACCCCGAATTCACCAATGGCGTGGCAGAATCCCATCACCATTGCGGTAATAAATCCTGGACGTGCTAAGGGGATGACAACATTCCAGAAACAGTCCAAAGGCGAGGCACCCAAGGTAGCGGCGACTTCCAATGGTCGTTTACCAATCGATTCAAAGGCATTTTGTAGTGGCTGAATGACGAAGGGAAACGAGTGAACGGCGCAGGCAATGGCAATGCCAGTAAAACTAAAAGGTAATATTCCCAGTCCCAATATGTCGGATAGTTGTCCGATAGGGCCGTTGGGACCCAGTAATAGCAACAAGTAAAAACCCATCACAGTGGGCGGTAGCACCAGTGGAACCGCAAAGAGGGCACTAATAACCGGTTTATAACGTGATTGAGTTTGCGATAACCACCAAGCGAGTGGTGTGGCCACCAAAAACAAAATTATGGTGACCACTGAGGCCAGCTTAAGCGTGACCCATACTACGGTTAAGCTTGTTTCAGACATTGATGTCTCCTTGCTCGAGCGTTTGTACTAACTGATAGCTGGCCGTAGCGAATAACAGCATGGTTGCCGCTCTCATCCACTCACCTGAGTGTTTAAACACTTCACTTGTAGCCCTTTAAAAATGAGAAGACGAGCTATCTTTTTTACTGCACAACAGCACAAATCATAACGTGCACTCAACTTAATACGGCCGAGTCGCGCCTCTGACCGCAAATCAGAGGTACTAAGATCGCCCTGTGGTAGGTCTTCTTGGTATAAGGCAAACAAGTGCTGATCACCCAACATAATTTCGTTGATCATAAGTCAGCTCTTGGTTTTAGATTTTATAGCCAAATGAGCGAATTGTTCGTTTGGCAGGTTCACTTTGTAAAAATTCTAATAAGGATTTAGCCACATCATTGCTTTCACCTTGGTTTAATAGCACTGCGTCTTGTTTTAGGGCTCGATGCAGGTTAGAAGGAACTAGCCAAGCACTGCCTTCAGTGATTTTACCCTTCTGATAAACCTGAGATAAGGCGACAAAACCACAAGAGACGTTTTCGGAGCTAATATATTGATAGGTCTGCCCAATATTATGCCCTTCAACAATCTTTGGCTGCGCTTTTTCATACATATCCAATTTCTTTATGGTATCGATTGTCGCTGCACCATAAGGAGCATTCTTAGGATTCGCAATGGCAATGTGCGCGACCTGAGAAATGGCATCGATAAAATCTTGCTGGGTTTTATAGCCGCCGTTTTTCGACCAGAATGCTAATTGCCCTTGGGCATAGGTAAAATGAGAACCGTTAACGGCTAGTTTTTCATTCTCTAGGGCTTTTGGACGGCGTTGATCAGCGGCTAAAAACACTTCAAAAGGAGCGCCATTCTTAATTTGCGCATATAAAGTACCCGTTGAACCAGCTGAAAGCATGACCCTATTTCCTGTCGCTTGTTCAAACTCTTTTGCTAATTGCAACATAGGCTTATAGAAGTTAGAAGCCACTGCCACTTTTACCTCTCCTGCCTGTGCTAGGCCAGCTGCTGATAGCAGTGTGATCATCATTATCCATTTAAAGTCGGTCATATTTATTACTGCATCCATTTTCTAATCAAAAGGGCGATACGTTAGAGCCATATTTGTTGTGCTATTTACGCTATTGTCGATGTGTTGTTGTTAATATAACGACAATGGCGGAATAGTTTACATTATCACCAAGGACTAACATAAATAAAAACACATAAAAAACAATAAGTTGGATTTGTTCTAAGTGTCTATTCATAACCTGAAAGCTTTCAATACAGAGTCTTCTGCTAGGCTACGTTACGGATTTGCAAAGATAAGGCCAACTTAATAGATTAGAGACCCCCGTCATTCTCGTACGGCTTAGCCCCTTTTGTTGCTCGCCATTACTTTAAGTTATATATGGACACGCCTTTCTATCAAAAAACACCATTATGGTTAATGTGATCTGTAAGCTAATTGATTGAAATACTTATTTTATATCTTATTCTGTTGTAGGTGGATAACTCTTTTATTGTATTTTTCTTAGATTGCTTCGATTGCTATGATCATTCTCATTCTCTATTTTCACAACCTGTTAATGCTGTGTTTTCGCGTGCAGAGCTTGGATTTTGGTCATTATCCTGGACCTTCGCAGAGAATGCCGCTGGCCCATTACTGACAACTGCAGAAGAAGCACAGCATTTCTGTTACTCTGTTTATATTAGAAAGTCACCGCGCCAATATTCAGCAATTGTGTTGCTTTATGGCGAGTTTCACTAATATTCAATTTCAAAAAGATATTCACATGGCCAGTTTTCTTCTGTTTTTGTGCGTGTTTGGATGAATGTGTTAACAATAAATTTAAATTAAGTCTTTATTTTTCATGACTTTATAGGGTTATTGAAATAAAGGGATCAAGCTATGCTTGCTAGTCAGATTTTCACTGGCTGCCGCAATTAGCTGCATATTATTCCCTTTTTGCGAAATTCAGTTTGCTTAATTCAAATTACGCGTACTAAATTTTTATAAAAAGTCAGGATTATAGCGTTACAAAGTGTTTAAAAATCCTTATACTTACGTGCTTCATTTTTAGGTGCTGGTGATGGGACTGATTTTTACCGCTTTGCACTCCTCACTTTTTCCTTTTGAGTGAGATCGTTTTACCCTCCATTAGAGATTGTTTGGTTGGTATTATTAATTATTAACAGTGGATACAATGAGTTATGAGCACAAAAAATACTGAAAATACCACAAGCTCACTGGACGGGCTTAAATGGGGTATCACAATTTTATTATTAGCAGCAATTATTGTTGGTAATTATATCTATGGCGAAAGTTTACATATTGTTGCGCGAGTAGGTGTGCTTTTGCTTTTAGCTGCACTTGCTGTATTCTCCGCTGCAATGACTGAAAAAGGCAGAATCTTTGTCGATTTCGCTAAAGAATCACGTTTAGAAGTACGCAAAGTAGTTTGGCCAACACGTCAAGAAACAATACAAACAACATTGATTATCCTCGCTGTATCAACAATTGTTGGTTTGGTTTTGTGGGGTCTTGATGGTGTTTTTGTTCGTGTTGTTGAATTTATTACAACAGCAATTTAAGGGTTTAATATGTCAGAAGAAGTACAAAAAAAGAGATGGTATGTTGTACAAGCTTTTTCAGGTTATGAAGGGCGAGTTCAGAAAACATTAATCGAGCATATTAAATTAAACGAAATGGAAGATTATTTCGGCGAAATTCTTGTCCCAACTGAAGAAGTTGTCGAGATGCGTGCTGGTCAAAAACGCAAAAGTGAACGTAAGTTTTTTCCAGGATATGTACTCGTAGAAATGGCGATGAATGATCAGAGCTGGCATTTAGTGAAAAGTATTGATCGCGTAATGGGCTTTATCGGCGGAACAAAAGAACGTCCTGCGCCTATCTCGCAAAAAGAAGTAGATAACATTCTTAATCGTCTGCAAGAGTCGCATGACTCACCACGCCCAAGAACACTCTTTGAAGCGGGTCAAATTGTGCGTGTGACTGAAGGTCCTTTTGCTGACTTTACGGGTACGGTTGAGAAAGTTGATTATGATAAAAGTCGCCTAAAAGTATCTGTTTCTATTTTTGGTCGTGCAACACCTGTTGACCTTAATTTCTCTCAAGTAGAGAAAGATAATTAATCTTTGGCTTACAGATTAAATGAGCAAACGCTATTAAAGGTTAAAAAAACAGCAAAAGTTCTTGTGAATGGTCGCATATTATAGATATAATATGCGGCCCTTTTTAATCGGGAAGCTAAATTCATTTGGAATTAGCGTTACACCCAAATATAGGTAGTAAAATCATGGCTAAAAAAGTACAAGCGTATATTAAGCTGCAAGTTTCAGCTGGCGCGGCGAATCCGTCACCACCAGTTGGTCCTGCACTTGGTCAACACGGTGTTAATATTATGGAATTCTGTAAAGCATTTAATGCACGCACAGATTCTATGGAAAAAGGCTCACCAGTACCTGTTGTAATTACAGTCTACTCTGACCGTTCTTTCACATTCGAAACTAAGACATCTCCTGCATCTTTCTTACTTAAGAAAGCGGCTGGTATCAAATCTGGTTCTGCAGTTCCTAACAAAAACAAAGTGGGCAAAGTAACTACAGCTCAACTTGAAGAAATTGCTAAAACTAAAGAAGTTGATTTAACCGGTGCCGATCTTGATGCGATGGTACGTTGTATAGCGGGTTCTGCTCGTTCAATGGGTCTGGAAGTAGAGGGATAATACCATGGCTAAATTATCAAAACGCATGAAAGCTATCCGTGAATCTGTTGACGGAACTAAAGAATACGAAATCAATGAAGCTGTTGCACTGATTCAAAAATTAGCGACGGCTAAATTTGCTGAAAGTGTTGATGCATCTATCAATCTAGGTATTGATTCTCGTCGTAGTGACCAAAATGTGCGTGGTGCAACTGTACTACCACACGGTACTGGCCGTAATGTTCGTGTTGCTGTCTTTACTCAAGGTGCAAACGCAGAAGCGGCTACAGCTGCTGGTGCGGACATCGTTGGTATGGATGATCTTGCTGCACAAATCAAAGCAGGCGAAATGAACTTCGACGTAGTGATTGCATCTCCAGACGCAATGCGTGTTGTTGGTCAACTAGGTCAGATCTTAGGGCCACGTGGTCTAATGCCTAACCCGAAAGTTGGTACTGTAACCGCTGATGTCGCGACTGCTGTTAAAAATGCAAAAGCGGGTCAAGTACGTTACCGCAACGACAAGAATGGTATTATCCATTCTACTATCGGTAAAGCAACGTTCACTGCAGAACAAATTAAAGAAAACCTAGAAGCATTATTGGTTGCGCTGAAAAAAGGCAAACCATCAGGTGCTAAAGGTCAATTTATTAAAAAAGTTAGCCTATCTTCAACTATGGGTGCAGGTCTTAAAATCGACCAAGCATCACTTAGTGCTACGGTAGTTTAATTTTTTAATACCCATTTCCATTTTGATTTATTGGAATAGGATGTGGGTATACAGGGCGATAAATTATCTGTATAATTCGTCGCCTTACTTTGGAGGGCCTTAGGTCCCTTCCGAGACCGTAGGTGCTGATAGTGATATTGGCTTAATTTCCTACGTAGATGGTGCCGGACCCCAGAAAGAATTATTCTACCTGGATCCGATTACCGAAATAGTGCCTCATTTCCTAAATGGGATATGAGGGTGTTTATCTGGGGTAAAATCCAGTGTAATCCAGGAGTAAAACCAAATGGCATTAAGACTCGAAGACAAGCAAACTATTGTCACAGAAGTCAATGTAGCTGCTAAAACTGCTCTGTCTGCTGTTGTAGCCAATTCTCGTGGCGTAACAGTGGGTGCAATGAATGTACTTCGTTCAAAAGCCCGTGCAGAAGGTGTTAATTTACGTGTAGTACGTAACACTTTAGCGCGTCGTGCACTTGAAGGTACAGACTTTGCATGTTTAATAGAGTTGTTTACTGGTCCAACTATCCTTGCATTTTCAAACGAACATCCAGGAGCTGCTGCTCGTCTTTTAAAAGACTTCGCAAAAGCAAATGAGCAGTTTGAAATTAAAGGACTAGCATTTGAGGGCGAATTTATTGACGCTGCTCAAGTTGACCGTCTAGCAACACTACCAACATACAACGAAGCAATTGCGAAACTGATGGCGACTATGAAAGAAGCTGCAGCGGGCAAACTTGTTCGTACACTGGCTGCAATTCGCGACCAGAAAGAAGAATCTGCAGCGTAATTGCTGTAATACTATCTAATTTTATAATAGGAATTGACTCATGTCTCTTACTAAAGACCAAATCATTGAAGCAGTTGCTGCATTATCAGTAATGGAAGTTGTTGAATTAATCACAGCAATGGAAGAAAAATTCGGCGTGTCTGCAGCTGCTGCAGTAGCTGGCGTTGCTGGTCCTGCTGAAGCTGTTGAAGAACAAACTGAATTTGACGTTGTAATGACTGCATTCGGCGAAAACAAAGTTAAAGCAATCAAAGCTGTTCGTAGCGCTACAGGTCTTGGCCTGAAAGAAGCTAAAGACGCTGTTGAATCTTGCCCAGTAGTGATTAAAGAAGCTATCTCTAAAGCAGATGCTGAAGCACTTAAAGCTGTGTTAGAAGAAATCGGCGCAACAGTTGAACTTAAATAAGTTATATTTTATAACTTATTAGCCATGTAAATGGCATTGGCTGGTGATTTTTTAATCACCGGCCTTTTTGCGCTATAGGATGCCGTGATTTTTCATTATTTTTTACGGGGTCGGACACTAAAGGTGATGTTATATAACGCATCATTAACACCAAAATAATGTTCGCCGTTGTCTAACATTATCAGTCTAATAATAGACTTAGGCAGCTATGATCACTTATCAGCGAGCAAAGGAACCACATGGGTTACTCTTATACTGAGAAAAAACGTATTCGTAAGGATTTTGGTAAACGTCCACAGGTAATGGAAAAACCATACCTGTTGTCGATTCAACTAGATTCATTCAAACGATTCATTGAAGTTGATTTAACTGGAGAAGTTGGTTTAGAAGCAGCTTTTAATAGCATCTTCCCAATCGCCAGTTATTCAGGCACATCAGAACTACAATATGTCAGCTACCGTTTAGGTGAGCCGGTATTTGATGTCAAAGAATGCCAGATCCGTGGAGTAACATACTCTGCTTCAATACGCGTGAAATTACGTCTTGTTATTTATGATCGTGATGCACCAGCAGGCACGGTTAAAGATATTAGAGAACAAGAAGTTTACATGGGTGAAATGCCACTCATGACTGAAAACGGTACTTTTGTAATCAATGGTACTGAGCGTGTTATCGTTTCTCAATTACACCGTAGTCCTGGTGTGTTTTTCGACCACGATAAAGGTAAAACGCACAGTTCTGGTAAAGTTCTTTATAACGCGCGTGTAATTCCATACCGTGGTTCTTGGTTAGACTTTGAGTTTGATCCTAAAGACAACTTATTTGTCCGTATTGACCGTCGTCGTAAGCTGCCTGCAACTATCATGCTGCGCGCGCTGGAGTACTCGACACAAGAAATTCTTGAAATCTTCTTTGATACTACGAAGTTTAAGATCAAAGATGGCAAGATCACCATGGCATTAATCGCAGAGCGCTTACGTGGTGAAACTGCGTCGTTCGAAATTATTGCTAATGGCACCGTTTATGTTGAACAGGGTAAGCGAGTAACCGCTCGTCATATCCGCCAGCTAGAAAAAGATGGTATTGACAATATTGAAGTGCCACTTGAATACCTTGAAGGTAAAGTTGCCGCAAAAGATTATATCAGCCCAGAAACGGGTGAGATTATTGTTAACGCAAATGATCAGTTAACGGCTGAACTCCTTGCTGAGCTTTCGCAGTCCGGCTTTAAAGAGTTTGAAGTTATTTACACTAATGAACTTGATTGTGGGTCATTTATTTCAGATACATTACGTGTTGACTCGTCAACTAACCGTATTGAAGCTCTGGTTGAAGTTTATCGCATGATGCGTCCTGGTGAGCCACCAACAAAAGACGCAGCAGAAGGGTTATTCCAAAACTTATTCTTTGCTGAAGAACGTTACGAACTATCTAAAGTAGGCCGTATGAAGTTCAACCGTCGAGTCAATATCGAGGGTGATGAGGGATCGGGTATCTTATCTAAAGACGATATCTTAAGTGTCATGAAAACACTGATAGATATCCGCAATGGTAAAGGCGAAGTGGATGATATCGATCATCTTGGTAACCGTCGTATCCGTTGTGTTGGTGAAATGGCTGAAAATCAATTCCGTGTTGGTTTAGTGCGTGTTGAGCGTGCGGTTAAAGAGCGTCTATCATTAGGCGACCTTGATGCTACCATGCCTCAAGATCTGATCAATGCAAAACCTATTTCAGCTGCTGTTAAAGAGTTCTTTGGTTCATCACAACTGTCTCAGTTTATGGATCAAAATAACCCGCTTTCAGAAGTAACACATAAACGTCGTATCTCAGCGTTAGGACCTGGTGGTTTAACACGTGAACGTGCTGGTTTTGAAGTACGTGACGTACATCCAACGCATTATGGTCGCTTATGTCCGATTGAAACGCCAGAGGGACCGAACATTGGTCTAATTAACTCACTGGCTACTTTTGCGCGTACTAATGATTACGGTTTCTTAGAAACACCTTACCGTAAAGTTGTTGACGGCAAGCCAACCGAGCAAGTGGAATATCTTTCTGCTATCGAAGAAGGTTCATTCGTCATTGCACAAGCAAGTGCAAGTGTTGATGAAAAAGGCTTACTGAACGAAGAGATGATCCCTTGTCGTCATAAAGGTGAGTCTACCTTTATGAGTCCGGCGGACATCGATTATATGGATGTATCACCACAACAGATCATCTCTGTTGCGGCGTCGCTTATCCCGTTCTTAGAACACGATGATGCTAACCGAGCTTTAATGGGCTCAAACATGCAACGTCAAGCAGTGCCTACGTTACGTGCTGATAAACCACTTGTTGGTACAGGCATTGAACGTCGTCTTGCTATCGATTCAGGTGTTACCATTATCGCTAAACGTGGTGGTTTAGTTGATTATGTGGATGCCTCGCGAATTGTTGTTAAAGTTGATGAAAACGAACTCCTTCCTGGTGAAGCGGGCATCGATATCTATAACTTAACGAAATACACACGTTCAAACCAGAATACTTGTATCAACCAAAAGCCGACTTGTAAACCTGGCGAGCCAATCGTTAAAGGTGATGTGCTTGCAGATGGCCCATCAACAGATATGGGTGAGTTAGCGCTTGGTCAAAACATGAAAATTGCTTTCATGCCTTGGAATGGTTACAACTTCGAGGATTCAATCCTTATTTCTGAGCGTGTTTCGCAAGAAGATCGTTTTACTACTATCCATATCCAAGAGTTCTCGTGTGTTGCACGTGAAACTAAATTGGGTTGTGAAGAAATTTCTGCGGATATCCCGAACGTTGGCGAAGCGGCCTTAAGCAAACTTGACGAGTCAGGTATTGTTTACGTTGGCGCTGAAGTTAAACCAGGTGATATTCTAGTTGGTAAAGTGACACCAAAAGGTGAAACACAGCTAACACCAGAAGAAAAACTATTACGCGCTATCTTCGGTGAAAAAGCGTCTGATGTAAAAGACAGCTCGCTGCGTGTATCTGCTTCTACATACGCAACGGTAATAGACGTACAAGTCTTTACCCGCGATGGTGTTGAAAAAGATAAACGTGCACTAGAAATTGAAGAGATGCAGCTAAAAGCCGCTAAGAAAGATTTAACTGAGAAGTTCAAAATCTTAGAAAATGCGATTTATGAAAAAGCATTAAATATTCTTATCAGCTCAGGTCAAGATGAAGCGCGTCTACTGCAGATGCCTCGCGCACAGTGGTTAGAAGTGCTGATCGATGATGAAACTAAGCAGTCTTATTTGGATCAAATCGTTGCTCAATACGATGAAATAAAAGCTGATTATGATAAAGAGTTTGATCTTAAACGTCGTAAAATCACCCAAGGTGATGACCTGGCACCAGGCGTGCAAAAGATAGTTAAGGTTTACTTAGCTGTTCGTCGTCGTCTGCAACCAGGTGATAAAATGGCCGGCCGTCACGGTAACAAAGGTGTTGTCTCCAACATCGTTCCCGTTGAAGATATGCCGCATGATGAGTTTGGTGTCCCTGTTGATATCGTACTTAACCCGCTAGGTGTACCATCGCGTATGAACATCGGTCAGATTCTTGAAACACATTTAGGCCTTGCGGCTAAAGGTGTGGGTGAGAAACTTGAGCGTATGATTAAAGAACAACGCGACGTTGAAATCGGTAAAGTGCGTGAATTTATTCAGAAACTTTATTCTTTCGGTGATGCTCCTTGCCATGTTGACCTTAATGATTTCGATGACGAAGCGGTACTCCGCCTTGCTAAGAATCTTTACAAAGGTTTGCCAGTAGCAACTCCTGCATTTGATGGCGCACATGAAAGTGAAATTCGTGAGCTATTACGTCTTGCTGATTTACCAGAATCAGGTCAGTTAAACTTAATTGACGGTCGTACGGGTATCCCGTTTGAGCGACCTGTTACTGTAGGTTACATGTATATGCTGAAACTGAACCATTTGGTTGATGACAAAATGCATGCACGTTCAACAGGATCTTACAGTCTTGTTACTCAGCAGCCGCTTGGTGGTAAAGCTCAGTTCGGTGGCCAGCGTTTCGGTGAGATGGAAGTATGGGCGCTAGAAGCTTATGGTGCGGCTTACACGCTTCAAGAGATGCTTACGGTTAAATCGGATGATGTTAATGGTCGTACTAAGATGTATAAAAACATCGTAGATGGCGATCATAGAATGGAGCCAGGCATGCCTGAATCTTTCAATGTATTGTTGAAAGAGATCCGTTCATTAGGCATCAATATCGAGCTCGATGAAAGTAATTAAGCATTAAGCTGTAGTCTAAATATGTGGCGTCTTGTTACCTGAGGCGCCTAGTTTCAACTCCTATGGGAGAGTAGCGTGAAAGACTTACTAAAGTTTTTAAAGCAACAAAATAAAACCAAAGAATTTGATGGTATTAAAATTGGTTTAGCATCACCTGAAATGGTCCGTTCATGGTCATTCGGTGAAGTTAAAAAACCGGAAACAATTAACTACCGTACGTTTAAACCTGAGCGTGAAGGTCTATTTTGTGCGCGTATCTTTGGTCCAATTAAAGATTACGAGTGCTTATGTGGCAAATACAAACGCCTTAAGCATCGTGGTGTTATTTGTGAAAAATGTGGTGTTGAGGTTACTCAATCGAAAGTTCGTCGTGATCGTATGGGTCATATCGAATTAGCATCACCTGTTGCGCATATTTGGTTCTTAAAATCACTTCCGTCTCGTATCGGTCTAATGTTGGATATGACGCTACGTGATATTGAACGTATTCTCTATTTTGAATCTTTCGTGGTTGTAGAACCCGGCATGACAGATCTTGAGCGTCGTCAAATTCTTCTTGAGGAAGAATATTTAGACATGCTTGAACAGTGGGGCGATGAGTTCGAAGCTGTAATGGGCGCAGAAGCTATTTTTTCTTTATTGAAACAGCTTGACCTTGAACACGAAATTGCGGTGATGCGTGAAGAATTAGGTACAACTAATTCTGAAACCAAACGTAAAAAATTGACTAAACGTCTGAAATTGGTTGAGTCTTTTCACCAATCTTCAAACAAACCAGAATGGATGATTCTGACTGTATTGCCAGTACTTCCACCTGATTTGCGTCCGCTAGTACCACTCGATGGCGGTCGTTTTGCGACTTCTGATCTAAATGACTTATACCGTCGTGTTATTAACCGTAATAACCGTCTGAAACGTCTATTAGATTTGGCTGCGCCGGATATTATCGTACGTAATGAAAAACGTATGTTGCAAGAATCTGTAGATGCATTGTTAGATAATGGCCGTCGTGGACGCGCTATTACTGGTTCTAACAAACGTCCTCTAAAATCGCTTGCTGATATGATTAAAGGTAAACAAGGTCGTTTCCGTCAGAATCTACTCGGTAAACGTGTCGATTATTCTGGTCGTTCTGTAATCACTGTTGGTCCATCACTGCGTTTACACCAGTGTGGTCTACCTAAGAAAATGGCACTTGAGTTATTCAAACCATTTGTTTACGGAAAACTAGAAGCACTCGGTCTGGCTACTACTATCAAAGCAGCTAAAAAACTAGTTGATCGTGAAGGTGGTGAAGTTTGGGATATCCTCGAAGGGGTTATCCGTGAACATCCAGTACTACTTAACCGTGCGCCAACACTGCATAGATTGGGTATCCAAGCATTCGAACCTGTACTCATTGAAGGTAAAGCTATCCAGCTTCACCCGCTAGTATGTGCGGCATACAATGCCGATTTCGATGGTGACCAAATGGCGGTACACGTACCGTTAACAATTGAAGCACAGCTTGAAGCGCGTACTTTGATGATGTCTACGAATAATATTCTGTCACCAGCAAATGGTGAGCCGATTATCGTACCTTCTCAAGATGTCGTACTTGGTCTTTATTATATGACTCGCTCTAGGATCAATGCTAAAGGCGAAGGCATGTGGTTCCAAAGTGCGAAGGAAGCTGAAAAAGCTTACCGTGCAGGTGCTGTAGCGCTACAAGCTATTGTTAAAGTGCGTATGACACAAGTGCATATTGCCGAAGACAAATCTCGCAGTGAAACAACTGAAATCGTTGAAACGACTGTAGGTCGCGCAATACTGTCATTGATTATGCCTGTTGGTCTGCCATTCTCTCATGTTGATCTGAACATGGGTAAGAAAGCAATCTCAACGGTGTTGAATGCTTGTTACCGTCTATTGGGTATTAAAGATACCGTTATTTTCGCTGACCAACTAATGTATACCGGTTTTGAATATGCAACATTATCAGGTGCCTCAGTAGGTATCAACGATATGGTTATTCCTGATGCGAAGAAACGTTTAGTTGAAGATGCGGAAGAGCAAGTTCTTGAAATCCAAGAACAGTTCCAGGCCGGTTTAGTAACTGCTGGTGAGCGTTACAATAAAGTAATCGATATCTGGGCAAGTACCAACGATCAAGTTGCGAAAGCGATGATGGAAAACCTTTCTAAAGAGACCGTGCTTACTAGTAAAGGTGAGGAAGTTGAGCAGGACTCATTCAATAGCGTTTATATGATGGCCGATTCGGGCGCACGTGGTAGTGCTGCTCAGATTCGTCAGCTAGCGGGTATGCGTGGTTTGATGGCTAAACCAGATGGTTCTATCATTGAAACGCCTATCACAGCGAACTTCCGTGAAGGTCTAAACGTACTTCAGTACTTTATCTCTACGCATGGTGCGCGTAAAGGTCTGGCCGATACCGCACTTAAAACAGCAAACTCGGGTTACCTAACGCGTCGTCTAGTTGATATTGCACAAGATCTTGTTATCACTGAAGAAGATTGTGGTAGTGAAGATGGTCTACTGGTTAAACCGCTTATCCAAGGTGGCGATATCGTTGAACCACTTCGTGAGCGAGTGCTTGGCCGAGTTGTTGCACAAGATGTGATCCGACCTGGTACAGAAAACGAAATCTTATTTGCACGTAACACACTGCTTGATGAGAAACTTTGTGATCTTATTGAAGAAGCCTCGGTGGATCAAATTTGGGTGCGCAGTGTTATCACTTGTAAAACTGACTTTGGTGCCTGTGCGGCTTGTTACGGTCGTGATCTTGCGCGTGGTCATGTTGTTGGCCAAGGTGAAGCAATCGGTGTTATGGCGGCACAATCAATCGGTGAGCCAGGAACACAGTTAACAATGCGTACGTTCCACATCGGTGGTGCAGCATCTCGAGCGGCATCTGAAAATAATATTCACGTTAAAAACTCAGGTAAGATTAAGTTACACAATGCTAAATTTGTAATTAATTCTGACGACAAAGTAGTTGTTACCTCGCGTTCAACTGAGTTAACGATTATCGATGAGTTAGGTCGTACTAAAGAAAATCATAAACTGCCTTACGGTGCTGTACTTGAGAAACAAGATGGCGTAGCAATCACAGCGGGTGAGATAATTGCTAACTGGGACCCACATACACATCCAATCATTACGGAAGTGGAAGGTACGGTTGAGTTCTTAGACTTTATCGAAGGTGTTACGATCAATAAGCAAACTGATGAATTAACAGGTTTATCAAGTATTGTTATTATCGATCCAGGACATCGTCCGTCTGCGGGCAAAGAGATGCGTCCAATGGCTAAACTGGTTGATGCTAAAGGCAACGATCTGTTTATTCCTGGTACTAAAGTTGCGGCGCAATATGCATTACCTGCTAATGCAATCGTCAGTCTAGAAGATGGCGCGCAAGTACGAGTCGGTGATGCGGTTGCACGTATTCCGCAAGAAAGCTCGAAAACACGTGATATTACCGGTGGTCTACCACGCGTAGCCGACCTGTTTGAAGCGCGTACACCAAAAGATGCAGCTATCTTGGCAGAAGTTTCTGGTACGCTCGCATTTGGTAAAGAAACTAAAGGCAAACGTCGTCTTGTTATTACTCAGCCAAATGGTGATATCTATGAAGAGATGATTCCTAAATGGCGTCACTTAAACATCTTCGAAGGTGAGAAGATTGAAAAAGGTGAGGTTATTTCTGACGGTCCAGAATCGCCACATGATATTCTTCGTTTACGTGGTATTAGCCCAGTGGCTAACTACATCACTAACGAAGTACAAGAAGTTTACCGTCTACAAGGCGTAAAAATTAACGATAAACATATCGAAGTTATCGTTAACCAAATGCTACGTAAATGTATGATCACTCATGCTGGTGACTCAGACTTCTTGGCGGGTGAGCAAGCTGAAGTGGTACGTGTCATTATTGACAACCGTCGCTTAGAAGCTGAAGGCAAAGTGCCTGCTACATTCGATTATGTTTTACTGGGTATTACTAAAGCATCACTTGCAACTGAATCATTTATTTCAGCCGCATCTTTCCAAGAAACAACACGTGTTCTTACGGAAGCTGCTGTCGCCGGTAAATGTGATAAATTGCATGGCTTGAAAGAGAATGTAATCGTAGGTCGTTTGATTCCTGCGGGTACTGGTTTTGCTCATCACAGAGCACGTGCTGCAGCGAAAGCTAAAGCGCTTGAGCCGAAAGTTGAACAGCCAGTAGTTGATATCGATGCCGCTGAGCAAAACTTAGCGGACTTGCTAAACGCGGTTGATTTTGGTGATTAATCCTCACTAAATTGAGCTAATAAAAAAGGTGCTTCGGCACCTTTTTTTATGCCTGTAATTTAGCCATCAGTGATCGCCTGTTAACTGAAACCCGTTAGCTAGTAGCCCTTGTTTTTGTTCATCATCTAATCCAATATGAAGGAACAATAATTAATATCTTAAGGGTAATAGATAAATGACAATTAAAAAAATAATTAATACAGCTAATGCTCCTGCTGCAATTGGCCCCTATTCTCACGCAAATCAAGTGGGTAATATGCTGTTTACATCCGGACAAATCCCGCTTGTTCCTGAAACTATGGAAATTGTTGCGGGAGGCATCACTGAGCAGACAGAACAGTCAATGCAGAATTTAATGGCGGTATTAAAAGAAGCAAATGCTTCAGCTAAAACGGTCATCAAAACAACTTGTTTTCTGAGTGACATGAATAATTTCGCTGCATTTAATGCTGTGTATGCTAAATAT
The DNA here is from genome assembly GCF_022267535.1 of Psychromonas antarctica. Classification (GTDB taxonomy): domain Bacteria; phylum Pseudomonadota; class Gammaproteobacteria; order Enterobacterales; family Psychromonadaceae; genus Psychromonas; species Psychromonas antarctica. The sequence continues at coordinate 73,726 of NZ_JAHNZV010000006.1, read as the reverse complement.
TTTCCTGAAAATGCACCTGCACGGTCTTGTGTAGAAGTGGCTCGCTTACCAAAAGATGTTTTAGTTGAAGTAGAAGCCATTGCAATAAGCGAAGCGTAACGACTTGGAGTCGAAAGGTTATAGCTACGAAATTTGACAATCGTAGCAATAACGACACTTTTTATGGCTTTTAGTAGAAAATTATTCTTTTATATCTCTTTTTTTAGCAAATATAGCAAAAAACTGCTTCCTCAATGCCTGTATATTTACCTCATTCCCGTTGGACGATTTAAGGTACAAAGATGAAAATGCATTTATGGAGTGAATTTATCGCTGTTATTAAAAAAGAAGTGGTGCCAGCTTTAGGTTGTACTGAGCCCATTTCTGTTGCTTTAGCGGCTGCGATAGCGGCACAAAAACTGTCGGGAAAAGTGCAAAAAATAGCGGTTTGTGTTTCTCCTAATCTAATGAAAAATGGGATGGGCGTCGGTGTACCCGGTACCGGTATGGTGGGGCTACCAATTGCAGCTGCCGTGGGGGCAATTGCAGGTGATCCAACCGCGGGGCTTGAGGTACTTAAAAGAATTACCCCAAAAGATGTGATACAAGCAAAAGCACTGCTTAACTGTGATTCTGTTTCCGTCAATGTTGCTGATGTTAGTTATACCCTTTATGCCAAAGTAACTGTAAGCAGTGGCATTGATTTTATAACCGTTACGATTGCAGATTCCCATACTCAAGTACTATCCATTGAAGAAAATGGAGTCTCGACTTATATCGCTCCTCAGTTTTGTTCGAAGAAACCTCAGTCTTACGATCCGTTTAAAGATATTGTTGTAAAAGACCTCTATGATTTTGCCGTGAATATTCCAATCTCATATATTTCCTTTATAGAACAAGCGCAAACGCTAAATGAAGCTCTTTCTATTGAGGGATTAACTGAGAATTATGGTTTGCAAGTTGGGATGACTTTTCAGCGCAATATAGAACGTGGCTTATTATCTCACGGATTATTAACTGATGTCATTATGCATACTTCAGCGGCTGCAGATGCGCGTATGGACGGAGCAATGAAAACTGCGATGAGTAACTCTGGCTCTGGCAACCAGGGAATTACCGCTACTGTGCCGGTTGTTGTCGCTGCGGCCTACTTAGGTGTAGGTAAAGATAAAACTCTACGTGCACTTGTTTTTTCTCACTTGGTAGCTATTTATATTAAAAGTCAGCAGCATAAACTGTCGGCGCTTTGTGGGGCAAGTACCGCAGCTATGGGGGCTGCTGCTGCGATAACTTTCCTGCTTGGAGGTAATTACCAACAGATAAGTCATTCGTTAAGTAGCATGATTGCTGACATTGCTGGGATTATTTGTGATGGTGCAAAGCCAAGCTGTGCGCTGAAAGTCTCATCGGCAGCGGGTGCTGCCGTCAAAGCGGCATTGCTGGCATTAGATGGTATGCATGCTTCCGGTGACGATGGCATTGTGACTAATGATGTTGATCAATCAATTCAAAATTTGTGTGCATTAGTAAATGGTTCCATGATGCAAACTGACGTACAAATTTTGGATATTATGATCAATAAGTAGGGCAATGTGATTATGAGATTCTACGATAATAATTTAATACATTACTGAAAAATACCAATACAGTCATTTTCAGTGTTATTGAGTTTAAATCAAAACACCATTTAATACACCACAGAGAACACAAATGTGCTGGGCACTGTACAGAGAGAGTTCAAATATAAGTGTTATCTTTTTTAATGGTGTTGTTGGATTTAAATCAAAATATAGTTTAATGCACCACATAGAAAAACTAATATAGTGATTTCTCTGTGAACTCTGTGTTCTCGGTGGTAGTGATATCTTTGGAAATATGTCGAATTAACTTATCGGAAGGGCGGTTGTATATTTGAGCGGCTCCATCGCAAAAGTTGAGGTTACATTGGAAATCCCGGGTACGCTGTTAACCAGTTTTTTATAAAAATGGTCAAAGTTTTTCATGTCTGCAACTTGAACCTTCATCATATAGTCATATTCACCTGCCATACGGTAAAACTCAATCACCTCCGGATATGCTCGGACTGTATCAACAAAGTGGCTATACCATTCGTGGGAATGATCGCTGGTTTTTAACAAGACAAATGCAGTAAATAGCAACCCAAGCTTTTCTGGATCTAGCAGTGCGACTCTTTTTTGAATAATACCTTCATCTTCAAGTCGTTTGATTCTCTTCCAGCAAGGGGTTGTGGTTAAGTTTACTATTTCCGCTAATTCATTTAGAGAAACAGTACTATCGTTTTGCAGTATTGAAAGTATAATTCGATCAGTTTTATCTAATTTCATTCTATATCAGCCGCTAATAAGAGAGCAATTTTCTCTCATGTAATTACAATATAGAAATATTAATGGAACTTCAGCTGAAAGGCTATTATGAAATGAGGGCTGAAGTTGTTTAGAGCTTCGCGAATGGATTCAAAGTTCGTTGCTAGTGACTCGTCGCTGTTATTATATGGAGTGCTTTAATGGACAACCAAAAGACTAAATTTTCAGTTGTTGTGACTGGTGCGCCTTATGGCTCGCAAAGCGCCAGTAGTGCTTATCAATTTTGTGCGGCCGCAACATTGGCAGGACATGAAATAGCGGGTGTTTTTTTTTATCAGGAAGGGGTGCTCAATGCAAGCCAGCTAGTCAGTCCCGCAACAGATGAGATCAATTTACCTGATTTATGGGCGACACTTGCTAAGCAGTATCAATTTCCCCTTGAGGTCTGTGTGTCTGCTGCGCTACGACGTGGGGTTGTCGACCAGCAAGAAGCAAAACAGTTATCTCTTGCGCAGTTTAATTTAAAATCACCCTTTGTATTAAGTGGCCTGGGGCAGCTTGCAGAGCTCAGCGCAAATTGTGATCGTTTAGTGCAGTTTTGATAGGTAGGCATGATGACTGAAAAAAAAATGGGTATTATAAATCGTTGTTTACCACATGGCAGCGCGCATGGACGAGAATCGTTAGATTTAACATTGGCTATGTCTGCATTTAATGAGTCTATTTCACTTTTTTTTATCGGTGATGGTGTTTATCAGTTACTCGCGGGGCATTCTCCGGCCGATATACTACAGAAGCATTATCAGCCCCTATTTAAGATGCTAGAATTATATGATATTGAGAATATCTATGTGTGCAGCGCTTCACTGCGACAAAGACGGTTGACGACTGAGATGTTAATCATCGAGGTGACTCCCCTTGCGCGTGAACAACTACAAGTCAAATTAGCTGAGCAACAGCAATTACTGAGTTTTTAAATATGTTACTTCATACGGTAAAAACATCACCTTTTCAGACACTTGCAATTTCCAATTGTCTTGACCTACTGGCGGATGGCGATACGTTGCTATTGATTGAGGATGCTGTCGTGGCTAGTCAGGCTGATCATCCGTTGTATGCGCAGCTTAAATTACTTGCTGATCAAGGTCGGCTAATGGTTTTAGATGCCGATCTCGAGGCGCGCGGTATTCAAAACAGGATCGGAACGCGCTGTAGTTACTTAGACTTTGTTGCATTAGTCATTAAACATCAAAGCCAACTTGCCTGGTGAGCAGAAATTCGCTAGCTATCTGCATTTGCTCATCAACTCTTAGTTTTTGCGCTGATAAGCCTGAACACTGTAAAGCTGATATAGCAGAAAGCGGCTAGCGGTTAACCAACAACCGCTCTTTAAACACGATTGCTTAATTATTGACTCCTTTTTCTAATCAGCGTAAACTCTCGCAACCCTTATTTTAAGGGCTGATTTTTCACACACACAATTTAGGAGCTATGTAATAATGGCAACGATTTCACAATTGGTACGTAAACCACGTAAGGACAAAGTTCAAAAAACTAGTGTTCCTGCGTTGGAAGCGTGCCCACAAAAACGTGGTGTATGTACTCGTGTATATACAACTACTCCAAAAAAACCAAACTCAGCAATGCGTAAAGTTGCTCGTGTTCGTCTAACTAACGGTTTCGAAGTAACTTCGTACATCGGTGGTGAAGGCCATAACTTGCAAGAGCATAGTGTAATCTTGATCCGCGGCGGTCGTGTAAAAGATTTACCGGGTGTTCGTTACCATACAGTTCGTGGTGCATTAGATACTTCAGGCGTAACAGCTCGTCGTAAAGGTCGTTCTAAGTACGGTGCTAAAAAGCCAAAGGCTTAGTATTTTCCGTAAGTAAGGCCAAACAAACACTATTTTAATTTAATATGTTTTGGGTAATATCCTGAAGCGCACGGAGAAATAAGATGCCTAGAAGACGCGTCATAGCCACTCGTAAAGTACTACCAGATCCTAAGTTCGGATCAGAAGTTTTAGCAAAATTCGTTAACGTTGTAATGGTTGACGGTAAAAAATCAGTTGCTGAAAAAATTGTTTATGTTGCATTAAAAACTGCCGCTGAAAAAAGCGACAAAGTTGCATTAGATCTTTTTGAAGTAGCTCTTGAAAATATACGTCCAAGCGTCGAAGTTAAATCTCGTCGTGTTGGTGGTTCAACTTACCAAGTACCAGTAGAAGTTCGTCCTTCTCGTCGTAATGCGTTAGCAATGCGTTGGTTAGTTGAAGCATCTCGTAAACGTGGTGAAAAATCAATGGCATTACGCCTAGCTGGTGAGCTAGTCGATGCATCAGATAATAAAGGTTCAGCGGTTAAGAAACGTGAAGACGTTCACCGCATGGCTGATGCTAACAAAGCATTCGCGCATTACCGTTGGTAAGAATCTAGTACAAATTATTGTTTGTGTTTTTTGTTTCAATATTAAAGCTTGGTTTTATTTAAAAGGACATCAAATTGTCACGTACAACACCCATTGAGCGCTATCGTAATATCGGTATTGTTGCTCATGTCGATGCGGGTAAAACAACAACGACAGAGCGTGTATTGTTCTACACCGGTCTATCTCACAAAATAGGTGAGGTACATAACGGTGCGGCAACAATGGACTGGATGGAGCAGGAGCAGGAGCGGGGTATTACTATCACCTCCGCGGCGACTACTACATTTTGGTCGGGCATGCAGGGGCAGTACGAACAGCACCGTATCAACATCATTGATACGCCGGGGCATGTTGACTTCACTATTGAAGTTGAACGCTCTCTGCGCGTACTAGATGGTGCGGTGGTCGTGTTCTGTGGTGCATCGGGCGTTGAACCGCAATCAGAAACTGTTTGGCGTCAAGCCAATAAATACCATGTGCCGCGTTTAGTCTTTGTTAATAAGATGGACCGTACAGGTGCAGATTTCGAAGCTGTGGTCACGCAGATCCAAACTCGTTTAGGCGCTATTTGTGTTCCCATTCATTTGAATATAGGAACTGAAGAAGAGTTTAAAGGAGTGATCGACCTGATAAAAATGAAGGCGATTCATTGGACTGATGCGGATCAAGGCATGACGTTTGAGTATTATGATATTCCAGTTGACTTACAAGCACGTGCGGCACAACTGCATGAAGAGCTTGTAGATGCGGCAGCGGAAGCAAACGATGAACTGATGGAAAAATACCTCGATGAAGGTGAGCTTTCTATTGATGAGATCAAAGCGGGTTTACGTATTCGTACGTTAAACAATGAAATCGTTTTAGCGACCTGTGGTAGCGCCTTTAAAAATAAAGGCGTGCAAGCGGTCTTGGACGCGGTCATTGACTTTCTGCCTTCTCCACAAGAAGTTGCTGCTATTAAAGGCATCAATGAAAAAGAAGAAGAGATTGATTGTCCGGCTACTGATGACGCTCCCTTTGCTGCACTCGCGTTTAAAATAGCAACGGACCCCTTTGTGGGGACGTTAACGTTTATGCGCGTGTACTCGGGGGTGGTTAATTCAGGGGATCACTTTTATAACTCAGTGAAAATGAAGAAAGAACGTTTTGGCCGTATCGTTCAGATGCATGCCAATGACCGTAAAGAGATCAAAGAGGTGCGCGCTGGCGATATAGCTGCTGCAATCGGCCTTAAAGATGTCACTACGGGTGATACGCTTTGTTCTCCTGAACATATAGTGATTCTTGAGCGCATGGAGTTTCCTGAACCGGTGATTCAAATCGCAGTTGAGCCTAGAACAAAGGCTGATCAAGATAAATTGGTTATCGCGTTAGATAAACTTGCTGCTGAAGATCCTTCATTTCGTGTCGAAACAAATGAAGAGTCTGGGCAAATTTTGATTTCCGGTATGGGTGAATTACATCTAGATATTATCGTCGATCGCATGCGTCGTGAATTTGCTGTTAACTGTAATGTGGGTCATCCACAAGTTGCCTACCGAGAAACCATACGTAAAACGGTTTCTGTTGAAGGTAAATTTATTCGTCAGGGTGAAGGACCTAGCCATTATGGCCATGTCCATCTTAAACTTGAACCGCTTAAGGCGGGTTCTGGTTTTGAATTTGTTAACGCAATTGTCGGAGATAGTGTTCCCAAACAATTTATCTCTGCTGTTAGCAAAGGCTGTGAAGAACAGATGAACCAAGGTGTGCTTGCAGGATACCCGATGCTTGACATAAGAGTCACTTTATTTGATGGTTCATACCATGAAGTCGACTCAAGTGAAATGGCATTTAAAATCGCGGGGATGATGGGGTTCCGTGATGGGGCATTAAAAGCGAATGCAACTATACTTGAACCGCTGATGAAAGTTGAAGTGACAACGCCGGAAGATTGGATGGGATCTGTTATTGGTGATCTTAATAGTCGCCGTGGTACCATCGATGGTATGGGGGATGGCCCCGGTGGGGTTAAAATCCTGCATGCTAAAGTACCGCTTGCGGAAATGTTCGGTTATGCAACCGCATTACGCTCTGCGACACAAGGTCGCGCTTCATATTCTATGGAATTTTCCGAGTATGCTGATGCGCCTAAAAAAATAGCGAATGCTATTATTGAAGCGAAATAAAAAATAAATTAAACTATGACCTTTCCATGTGATGGCATGTGGAGAGGTATTAACTGATAAAGAAGGTACACACTGTGTCTAAAGCTAAATTTGAACGTAATAAACCACATGTAAACGTTGGAACAATCGGCCACGTCGATCATGGTAAAACAACTCTAACAGCGGCTATCTCTGCTGTACTATCTAAAGTACACGGCGGTGTTGTTAAAGATTTCGCATCTATCGATAACGCTCCTGAAGAGCGCGAACGTGGTATTACAATCAATACCTCTCACATCGAATACGATACAGAATCTCGTCACTACGCACACGTAGACTGTCCTGGACACGCCGATTATGTTAAAAACATGATCACGGGTGCTGCACAAATGGATGGTGGTATTTTAGTTGTTGCTGCAACTGATGGCCCTATGCCACAAACTCGTGAGCATATCCTACTTTCTCGTCAAGTTGGTGTTCCACATTTAGTTGTTTTCCTAAACAAATGTGACATGGTTGATGATGAAGAGCTTCTTGAGCTAGTAGAAATGGAAGTTCGTGAACTTCTTTCTGAATACGATTTCCCAGGTGATGATCTACCTGTTATCCAAGGTTCTGCTCTTAAAGCACTTGAAGGCGACCCAGTATGGGAAGCTAAAATCATGGAACTTGCTGATGCACTAGATACTTACATTCCGCTTCCAGAGCGTGATGTTGACAAACCATTTATCCTTCCAATTGAAGATGTATTCTCAATTGCGGGTCGTGGTACAGTTGTTACTGGTCGTGTTGAGCGCGGTATCATCAAAGTTGGTGAAGAAGTTGAAATCGTTGGCCTTCGTCCAACAGTTAAAACTACTTGTACTGGTGTTGAGATGTTCCGTAAATTGCTTGACGAAGGTCGTGCTGGTGAAAACGTGGGTGTTCTTCTACGTGGTACTAAGCGTGATGACGTTGAACGTGGTCAAGTTCTTGCTAAACCAGGATCAATCACTCCTCATACTAAATTTGAGTCTGAAGTGTACATCCTAAGCAAAGATGAAGGCGGACGTCATACTCCTTTCTTCAAAGGTTACCGTCCACAGTTCTATTTCCGTACAACTGACATCACTGGTGCTGTTGAGCTTCCTGAAGGTGTTGAAATGGTAATGCCTGGTGATAACCTTAAGTTCATCGTTGAACTAATTGGTCCAATCGCAATGGATGAAGGTCTACGTTTCGCTATCCGCGAAGGTGGCCGTACTGTTGGTGCTGGTGTTGTTTCTACAATCATCGAGTAATAATTACTCTTTAAATTGATAGATTGAACAATACAAAAAAGAGAGCTTAGGCTCTCTTTTTTTATGACTGCAGAAAACGGATTATCCGTGAAAGTACGCTGCACCTGTAAAAGAATGTAGGTGTTAGCTTTACAATCATCGAGTCATAATTACTCTTTGATTTTAGAATTTTATTTTAGCGTATTGATATTACTGCTGAGAGTGATGCGTTTAGACAGGGGGGGATATTAAGAGCCGCAGTAGAGGTCGCTGTAACAGTAATTATTATAACATTGACATGGTTGTTCCAATAAAGGCTGTAAATGGCTGTAAAGTTCCTCACTTGCGTAGAAACATCATCAATTTTATATACGGACTGTGCAGGGGGGAATTGATTACTTTAGCTTCAGGACTGAATGAAGTGAGGTAGGGATAGGCTCCCATTGAAAATAGGTTAACAGCGCTATTTAGATTATTTCTAGCCAAATAGCACTGTGCAATAAAATTACATTACCTCTTTACGTGCACGTGTGACCACATTTTCGGGCATTTTTTCTGCGAGTTGAGAAAGTAGTCGTCGTGACTTTCGTTTAAGTTTTGCATTATCTATTATACTAAGAAATAATGCGCGGTAGGCATCTTCATAATCAACGGGACTACCATAACCATCAATTAACATGCGTACATAGTTAAATTGTGCATTCAAAAATCCTTGCAGTGCCGCTTCTCGGTAATAGATAATTGCGCGCTCTTTATTCGCTTCAACTAGAGTCCCTCTTTCATAGTAACGGCCTAATTGTTCAATAGCTGGCAATAAACCTTGCTTCGCAGATTGTTTGATATAGTACATGCCAAGTCTGGCATCACGTTCAACACAGACTCCCCAGGCAAGCATATCACCCCATAAATAGGTATATGCGGGTTCTTTTATTTTTAGCGCATGTGCTTTGATATCTTCGACTAATTGGCAATCATCTGCTTTCACTCGTTGTAGATGCTGATTAATGTTGACTAAGTGGTTGAGTTCATCCTGAGAATAAACTTGTATTACATCATATTGCGAATCGTATGCACTGGCGTATTGGGAAAATGTAAATATCAACAATAAAAAAAGCGACTGCTTCATAACCTTCATTCCTTGGGTTGGGATCTAGTTCTTTTTATTTCTATCGGCAAAGTCGCACAAATTTTAACCCCTATTATTTTTTATGTAAATAGAAAAGCCGCTGTCAACGGCGTTTTCAATCACGGCTTAGTAAATCTGAGAGGTTAAATACCACTGCCAAGATTTTCAGTTTGATCCTCATGTAAGCCACATTCGCGTTTTAAACCGAAGAAACGTGTTTCCTCTTCACTCATACCCGTTTCAAGGGGGCGGGATGTTTGCACGTCACCCACAGAAACATAACCTTGATCCCAAAGTGGATGGTATTTAAGGTTGTTATCTTTAAGGTAGTAATGAACGTCTTTATTACTCCAATCAATAATAGGTAGAAACTTAAAACAAGCATTTTGAATACTCAGTACAGGCAGATCTTCACGACTGGATGCCTGCGTTCGGCGCAAACCTGAGCACCAAGTTGCGGCATTCAATTCTTTCAGTGCGCGTTTCATCGGCTCAACTTTATTAATTAAATTGTAGCGAGTTAAACCATCAACACCTAGCTCCCACAACTTACCGTAGCGTGCTTCCTGCCATGCACTGCTCTGCTGTGCCCGATAAGTCTTCAAATTAAGATTTAACTTTTCAGTCAATTCATCGATAAACTGATAAGTTTCAGGAAATAGATATCCTGTATCAGTTAAAATAATCGGCGTGTCTGCTTTTATCTGTGTGATCAGATGTAAACAGACTGCGGCTTGAATTCCGAAACTTGAGGATAAAACAAATTCACCTTCAATATTTTCAAGCGCCCATTTCACTCGTTCTTTTGCTGTCATCTCGTTGAGCTGAAGATTAATATCGGCTAGCGATTCTTTCTGCTGTGCTTTATCTAAGTTTAATAGCGCTGCAATATGTAGTTTATTGGTCATGAAAATCCCTCGAAGCGATAATGACTTCTGCAATGATACCTGCTCGGATTGAAAAATCACCAAAACATTCACCCTGTTCTCGTTCACTTGCCCAGCGGCCTATAAGTTGATCTAAGGTTGTAATGATGGTTACTTCATCAATATTTTCTTTATACATTTTAGGTAAGCGAGTGCCGTTGGTATTGCCGCCTAAATAAAGGTTATAACGACCGGGTGCTTTGCCAACGAGGCCTATTTCAGCCAACATTGCACGAGCACAACCATTTGGACAGCCTGTTACTCGTAAAATAATTTTATCTTTTGCAATACCATGCTTTGTTAATAACGCTTCTACATCATCGGTTAAACCTGGCAGATAACGCTCAGCTTCCGCCATTGCTAATGGACAAGTCGGTAATGAAACACAGGCCATCGAGTATTTGCGTTGATCGGTGGTACTATCGTCAATCAACCCACATTCACGTGCTAATGCCTCTATGTTCTCTTTGTCAGATTCAGGAACACTAGCAATAACCAAGTTTTGATTAGCGGTCATACGGAAAGTACCCTGATGTACTTTCGCAATCTTAACTAAACCTGATTTTAGTGGTTTACCGATGAAATCAAGAATTCGGCCATTCTCAATAAAGACGGTTAAGTGCCATTTATCATCAATTCCTTTCACCCAACCAATGCGATCACCACGCTCAGTAAATTCGTAAGACCCCGGCGCGGCAAAGATCACACCTGAACGTTTTTCTACTTCGTTTTTAAACTTCTCAACACCGTGGGTTTCTATCGTGTATTTAGTTCGCGCATGAGCACGGCTAACGCGGCCACCGAGATCTCGTTGGGTGGTCACCACCGCTTCCGCAATCGCCATCACTTTATCGGCAGTAATAAAGCCAAAGTCATCGCCTAGCCGCGGGAAAGTGGTCTTATCGCCGTGGGTCATCCCTAAACCAGCGCCGACTACAACGTTATAACCAGTGATTTTATTGTCGACAATAATAGCGATAAAGTTAAGATCATTGGCATGAATATCAACGTCATTATAAGGGGGTAGTGCTACTGCAATTTTAAACTTACGCGGTAATAGTGTTTTACCGTAAATCGGTTCATCTTCAGTCTCTAATACTTTCTCACCATCTAGCCAGATCTCTGCATAGGCTTTACTTTTTGGTAGAAAGTGTTCGCTGAGTTTTTTGGAGAGTTCATATATTTCTGTGTGTAATTCAGATTGCTCCGGATTCGATGTACAAATTGTATTACGGTTAACATCGCCAGCTGTGAAAATTGAATCTATATCTGCTTTAAACTTAAGCTCCTGAAATACTGACTTAAGATTACGTTTGAAGATACCGTGGTATTGAAAAGTTTGACGCGTCGTAATGCGAATACTGCCCGCATCTGTTAACTCCGATGCGATACGATCAATTTCTAGCCATTGATGTGGTGTAACGATACCTCCGGGTAAACGTGCACGTAATAAAAAAGAGTATAACGGCTCTAATTTTTGCTTCTTACGCTCGGCACGGTAATCTCGATGATCTTGCTGATACAGACCGTGGAATTTAACTAACTGCACGTCATCAGGTGTGAATGAACCCGTTGTGTTGTCATTGAGCCCTTCAACTAATTTACCGCGAAGAAAGTTACTCTCAATTTTAATACGTTCATTATCGTGTAATTTCTGGCTCATTAGTAAACATCCCTCTGGTAGCGTTTTGTTTGTCTTAATTCGGTTAAGTATTGTTCTGCGTCTTTAGTGCTTAATTTACCTTGTTCACTGATAATCTCAATGAGTGCTGTTTGTACATCTTTTGCCATGCGGTTGGCATCACCACAGACATAAAAATGTGCGCCATCTTGTAACCATTGGTAAACGTCAGCGGCATTTTCTTTAAGACGATCTTGTACATAAATTTTTTCTGTTTGGTCGCGAGAGAAAGCCAAATCAAGTTTGCTTAACAAGCCTGATTTTAAGTGTGCTTGCCATTCAACTTGGTATAAAAAATCTTCATTAAAGGTTTGCTCACCAAAGAATAACCAATTTTTACCCATTGCATCGGTTGCTTCACGTTCCTGCATAAAAGCGCGGAATGGGGCGATACCTGTCCCAGGGCCGACCATGATAATAGGTGTTTCTGGGTTGGAAGGTAAGCGGAAGTTATGGTTATCTTCTATAAACACCTTTACTTCTTGATCTTCTGCTAAACGATGATTCAAAAAACCGGATGCCCCGCCAGAGCGTTGTTGACCTAGGGTATTATTAAATAACACGGAACCAATGGTTAAGTGAACTTCTTCATCGACTTCTGCTTGGCTTGATGCAATCGAGTATAAGCGAGGGCTGATCCGGCGTAGTAGTGAAAGGAAATTTTCCGCGGTCAGGTTTTCATTGCCAGTGTCACTGATGACATCAATAATTTGGTGATTATTGGCAAATTCACGTAGTGCATTTTTATCTTCTGTTAAGGTTAATAGTTCGCGGTTATTGGTGAGTGCCGCATAACCGGCAACAAATGCTGGGTGTGTACTGGTTAATTCGTAAAATTCAATCAGTGCATCAGCTAAAGAGATGGTTGTATCATCGATCTTAACTTCTGTTGCTGCATCAAGATTTAATTTAGCCGTGATTTCGGCCACCAATAGACTGTCATTTTTAAACCAAACACCTAATGCATCACCTGCTGTGTAGGTAAGATCAGAACCTTGTAAATCTATTTCAATATGGCGTACATCTTTTGCTGATTGTTCCCCCGTTATTTTTTGGCTAACTAACAGGTTCGCAGCGAAAGGGTTTTGTTTATCATATTTGTTGGTCGATATTGGCGCCATTGCTGAAGCCAAGGTTACGCTGGCAACGCCACCTTTTTCTAGTGTTTTTTCAACTGCAGTTAATACCGTTTCAATCCAAGTCGGTATGACCTGTTCATAATCAACATCGGCATCTAAACGTTCAACAATTTCAGTCGCGCACAATGCACTTATCCGTTGCGCAAAGTCTTTGCCTGTTTGGCAAAAAAACTCATAGCTTGAATCACCGAGCCCTAAAACAGCGAATTTAAGGTTGTCTAATTGCGGGGCTTTTTTAGTGGCTAAGAACTGATGTAGATCTATCGCATCATCCGGCGCTTCACCTTCACCATTAGTACTCGCAACGATAATAAGATGGCTTTCATCTTTAATGCTTTTAATCTTATAGTCAGCCATGGAAACAATACGGTTTGCGATACCTTTGCTGCTGGCTTGTTCTGCAATCTGCTCTGCAACACCTTTGGCGTTACCGGTTTGCGTCCCGTATAAAATAGTCAGGCTTTGGCCGCTGGCTGCTGTTGCTTGCGGCGTAATAGATTGTTGGCTTTGAGCGGCTAAATAACCGCTGACCCAAGCTGTTTGAACTGGGGTTAAACCTAGCATAGCCTGTTGCAGTTGCGAAAGTTGCAACTCAGACAAGGGTGAGGTTAAAGCCGAGAGATTGTTTAGTGCCATAACGCTATTTTCCACTATTACATAAAGATAATCATGATAGTACGCATTGTTGAGCTGACAATATAATAATAGAAATGAATCTTTTATAACAAAATGGAATTACAATTTGAGTTCTAAAAATCTTATTTTTACCAATACGTCGAGCAGTTATCTATTCTGCCACGCGAATACGGCTAGATATTTAAAGATCAAGAGGTTTTGACTGATGTTGGCGGCCGATAGAATACCTGACAATGGTTGTTATTTTCTCCTCTGTGGAGGCTATATAATATGCTTTGTGGTTACTCAGAATGCATTAAAGTGTATTTCTATGGGATTCAGTTAACTCCATAGATTTTTAATCCCAGTGCAGTGTCTCAAGTTGAAGTAAATTATTTGAATTTTAAATAGATAAAATTTAATGCCAAGGTCTATCATTTTTGAAAAAGTTTGAAGAGAAAAAGCGTCAGTTATTTTTGTAGGTTACTTGCTAACCTGCATACCTGACGCTTAGTTTCAGTTAACTCATACTGTTATTATTTTTGATGCTCCGGTAAGTCGCCAGATTCAAAAGAATCAGCAAACTGATGGTTACGATCACGATGAGCTGCTTCATCGTTGCGGATGCACAGTATTACATCCCTTAATTTTGCATCACTATCTAACTGATAGTAGCTAATTGCGATGCTTGGGGCGGCTGTGTTTTCTACCTCTCCCTGATCAATTTTATCTAAGTATTCGCTGTAACTCTTACAGGCTTCTTCTTCAAAATAACCGACGACTCGGTGTGCAGTTTTACTTGATATAATGTACAACAAGCTGTAAACCACTAAAAAAGCACCTTGACCTAATAATACCAGTATGCGTTCAATGCGGCTTGGTTTGGCGATATCTAAGAAAATCATCAAATGCATGCGTTCATTTTCTGCTTCGTCTAATAACTCCCGTATCCACCCTTGATCATCACGCATACGACGCAGTGCTTTTAGATGGTTGAGCATGCCTGCTACCATGCCCGGCACTGCTGCTATTGTTTCTAATATTACGGCGCGTTTTGCATATTTAGTACCGTAAAAGATATTGAGCATAAACTTTAAAATCTGAGTTATTTTATAAGCGATGTACTCAGAAGCTTTACTGGGTTTTTGATGGGATAATTTGAAATTTTCCATGGTGACCTCCAAGTTAAGATTATCAGTGAATAGTGTCTAAACTAGAGTGAAAATTGATCTAAGTCAATATTTGTTCGAGGGGGAAATCAAAGCTAATAGTAGATGTTAAATATATCAACTTACAATCAAAATTTAAATTTAACATTCTCATCAGTAAACAAAGGACCTGTAAATGAGTTTGTTATAATTAGATCATTGTTTGTAATGTCAATGTTAATGAGAGTGATCTTTTTAGCGGGGTTGATGTTGATGAAAATTTGTTGTGTCTAAGTGACAAGCGTTATTTGTTATTACAACAAGGGCTGCATCCGGTATGTGTCAGCTAAAGTTAAGGTTAAAGCAGAGGGGTTGTTTAGTGCCAAAATATTATTTCCCATTATCACATAAAGAGGAGGGAACAATCATAATACGCTTGTTTGAGTTGCTAATATAATAATAGGCATAATTTTTTATAACAAAGTGGAATTTAATGCTCACAAGTCTGCAGTTAGCAGGACTATTTGAAAGCCTTATTCTAACGGCTCTTGTGATGACTGAGTTTAAGGTAAATAACCTCGGTTCGGGATAAGCAAATCGATACAGCGCAGCTAATTTCGCTTTCATTATTCCGAGTTGAGGTTAAATAATAAAAAACACCTATCAGCTGACAGGTGTTGATTCATTATTGCGGTTAATTATAAAGTACAGACAGGAATGGATTCAGTTAATCCACTTGCGTAATCTAATGCGGTTTGCTTATCAAAGAAGTATAGATCCACATTGTCAAATTGCTCATTAACAACAAATTGTGTTTTGATATAGTCAGAAGTGCTACCGCAACTTATACGGTTTCCTTCGCTTGCTGTATCTTGGTCTTCTTCAATATATAGAAGCCCGTTGTCACTAACCTGATAATGCAAAATCAGATCTGCTGGAATGCTTGTGTTCAATAAACCCGTTCCAGTTAATTCCCCGTTAGCATTGAAGTTCATTTCAATCACCACAGGCACATTATACAGATCGCCATTCACATCATCGCCATCACCAAACCAGACTACATAAAATGTTTTCCCTGCTACGTACTCAGTTGAAAACGCATCAGGAGCGTCAGTGCTGGCCGTCAATGTGAATTCACCACTCTCATCACCATCAACATAAGAGAAGGTTACACTGCTGTCAGCTTGATATGCAGTAAGTACAAAAGAATTATCGGGATTATTCACATAATCAGAAAGCCCCGAGGTGCCATTATTATCTGCGCTGATAAGAGCAATCGTGATAGCTCCGGTATCAGGATCGTAGCTGTAAGTGCCAAACTCTGTCCCCGCATAGGAATCATCACCCACTTGATAATCAGTAATTTGCTGCATGTTATAAGTCATATCAGAGTTAAATTGAAAAACGACATCGTCATTTTTCCAACTGCCAATTAGTGCGGTTAATGGAATTACATTATCGCTGATATTACTTGGAATAAACGCAGCTAAGATATCGTCTTTCGCAATGCCATTAAACATCAACTCAACTTCATTGTCCTCCGGACTGTCACCCCATGTTTCCCCGATTCTGACATAGCCGCCAATTTCAGTTAAAATCAGCCCATTAATCTCAGATAAAACCAAGTTATCGGTACTGAAAGTAACAAGTGTTTTATCGTTAACCGTAATTGTTTGCCAAGTAACGTCACCAGAAACTGGAGTAATGGTGTTATTTTCCGAATCTAAGTTGTAGATATCGACACTGTTACTACCATCATTAACTAAGCGTATTGCATAATTATTGAAGTACATACCGCCAAAGTCGCGCCAACTAGTGCTTCCCGTATTAGCAAAAGAAGAGGTAACTGTAATTTGCGCGATGCCTGTTACTGCAGCACCGTCAGTCGTGGAGTACTGAGTATTACATAATCCAGTATCAGCTACTGTCATCATCGGTAAGTCAGTAAATCCTTGCGGTTGTGCACAAGCGAGCTAGTTGCTAAGGTCTTGGCGAGTCCTGCTTGTAATTTAATGAACAAAAATGCGTATACAAATTAATTTATACGCATTTTTTATAGTGGCATATCGTGCCTCTAAAAGTGCACGTCTAGGCCGGCAAATAAGCCTTTATTTTCTTGTTTAAAGTTGTTGATTTCAGCATCTTGGAAACGGTATCCGGCACGAACAGAAACGTTTAATAATAGTGAATCTGGGTTGAACGTGTAAGCAAGGCCGAACTCTGCATCGGTTGCATCATCATCAGCTAGCGAGCCAGCAATCACTTCTGCAAAAGCATAAACGGGCGCGCCAGGGATATGCACTTTTGCTGCGCCATAGGCTTGTCCTAAATCGGTGCTTAAGTTTTGAAAGTCTGTCTCAATACGGCTATAGGCTAAGCCCAAATCCAATTCAAATAAATCGTTATCAAATAGTTCATAATACAAAATAGCACTGGCTTCTGAGCTGTTAATTTCAGTTGAAGTGCCACTGACTTCAGCGTCCAGATAAGAGTACTTTAGTTTTGCATTGGGAATAAGCGGGATAAAGTGCTCAAATGCAATGTAACCTGACAGGTTATTAGTGTCATCGAACCCGCCAGTATATCCATTGGCGGTATGGCTTGTACTAGTGGTGCGGTAATCAACCCCCGCATAGACACCTAAAAAATCAGCCATTGTCGGCATGCTAATAACACCAGCTACAAGAGCTGCGCAGATCTGTTTTTTCATTGTTATTCCTAATTTAAATTATTTGTTAGTGTTTTTTGTACAGTTATTTTTTTATTGGTAGGGTAACTGACAGTATTTCGCCGTTATCAAAGTGCAATTGTATTGCCACTGACTCGCCATCTTTAAGTTGTTGTTTCAAATGTAAAAACATAATGTGATAGCCACCCGGCTGTAATTTTTGTTGCCCTCCTGCGGGGATACTGATCTGTTTAACTTGACGCATTTTCATTAAACCATCTTGCATCACATGATTATGTAACTCTACACGTTCCGCAATATCACTACTCGCGGCGATAAGGTTTATGTCGTTTTTAGCCGCATTGTGAATCATCATAAACGCAGCGCCATTTTTGGCATGTGGCGGCGTGGCCCGTGCAAAACCCTTGTCGACTGCTAATAGATTAGCAAATGCGCTATTGCTGATAAAAAGTGTGCTCGCTAATAGCAATAAAATAATAGATTTCATTGGACTTCCTTATTTTTACTAAAGAAATAATAGATAGCAACGGCCAGTAATATCCAAAAACCAAATTTAAAAATAAATGAGAGAGTGGTCAGTAAAATAAAACTCAGTATCATGATCATCGCTATTATGGTTAAACTTAGCAGAGATACGCCAAACAGAAATAAAACCAAGGCAGAGAGTAATAATGCGCCTAATTCAAACATGGGGCTAACTCCTTATAAAAAATGCAAAGCGATAATTATCTGCTTTGCATTTCTATTTTAGTGCTTATTAACGGTGACTCTATGAGTCATAATCAACCGCGCAATGCTTTTTCTCCACGTGCAATGCCACAAACACCAGAGCGAACGACTTCAACGATTTCACTGGTTTCTTCAAGCGTTGTAACAAACGCATCTAATTTAAAGCAGGTACCACTCAACTGGATAGTATAAAGGTGTTGTGTAATGTCAACTATTTGTCCACGGTAAATATCGACGCAACGCTTAACCTCTTCGCGTGTGCCATTGAGTGTGCGCACTTTCACTAACATAAGCTCCCGTTCAACATGTGGCCCTTCTGTTAATTCAGTTACTCGCAATACATCAACTAACTTATGCAGCTGTTTCATCATCTGTTCAAGCGTTTCTACATCGGTTACTTCGGTGGTAATGGTCATACGTGACAATGTTTTATCATTAGTTGGTGAAACGGTCAGGGACTCGATATTGTAACCCCGTTGGGAAAACAGACCGACTACGCGAGACAGTGCTCCTGATTCATTTTCAAGTAATACAGAAATAATACTACGCATCGGTTCTCTCCGTTTTGCTAAGGTACATATCTTCCATGCTGCCGAATTTTATCTGCATCGGGTAAACATGTTCTTCCGGGTCAATCGCTATATCAATAAATACGACGCGATCTTTGAGTTCAACCGCACGTAGCAGAGCGGGCTCAAGTTCTTCAATTTTGTCAACTTTAATACCGATATGATTATATGCCTCGGCAAGTTTGACGAAATCAGGGACACTGTCCATATAAGAGTGTGATTGACGACCGCCGTAGAACATTTTTTGCCACTGTTTAACCATACCTAAAGAGCGGTTATTGAGTAATACAATAATAACCGGAATTTTGTACTGCATGCAGGTAGACAGTTCTTGAATGTTCATCTGAATTGAACCATCACCCGTGACGCAGCAAACGGTTTTCTCAGGATGGGCAATTTTACAGCCAATAGCAGCTGGCAGACCAAACCCCATCGTGCCGAGTCCACCTGAGTTGATCCATTGGCGCGGCTCTTTAAAGGGATAATAGTTGGCGGCGAACATTTGATGCTGACCTACATCGGAGGTGATAATCGCATCACCATTGGTGACTTTGTATAAACTTTCGATGACTTGCTGAGGCTTGATATAAGTCTCTGAGGTTTTATAAGCAAGGCATTTTTTTGCGCGCCATTCGTTTATTTGATCCCACCATAAATTGATTTTTTCGCTGTCATTACTTGCTTGTGTTTCATCAAGCAGAACCAGCATTTGCTGTAATACTATTTCGATAGAGCCAACAATAGGTAAATCAACATGAATGTTTTTAGATATTGAGGTTGGATCAATATCAATTTGCATTATTTTTGCATTTGGACAGAATTTGTCGACATTATTGGTGACGCGATCATCAAAGCGTGCGCCGATAGAAAAAATAAGATCGGCATTGTGCATCGAACGATTGGCTTGGTAAGTACCGTGCATACCGAGCATGCCGATATTTTGTTTGTGCTGTCCAGGAAATGCGCCAAGGCCCATTAATGTATTGGTTACGGGTAAATTGAGCCTTTCAGCCAGCTCAATAATTTGCTTGGAGGCATTTGATATAATCGCGCCGCCACCGACATAAAGTACTGGTTTTTTAGCTGCGAGTAATGCTGTCAGTGCGCGTTTTATCTGTCCTTTATGTCCTCGGAGCGTTGGATTATATGAGCGTAATTCAATACTTTTTGGATATTCATAAGGAAATTTAAGCAGCGGATTTTGTACATCTTTTGGTAAATCAATAACAACAGGTCCTGGGCGGCCCGTTGATGCAAGATAAAAGGCTTTTTTTATCGCCATTGGAATTTCTTGCGCAGTGCGACATAAAAAACTGTGTTTTACCACTGGGCGTGAAACACCTATCATATCGGCTTCTTGGAAGGCATCATCTCCAATCCAGTTGGTCGGAACCTGCCCGGAAATAACGACCAGTGGAATTGAATCCATATATGCCGTTGCAATCCCTGTAATGCAATTTGTTGCGCCTGGTCCGGCGGTCACTAGTACCGTGCCTACCTTACCTGTGCAGCGTGAATAAGCGTCTGCCATATGTACGGCGGCTTGCTCATGTCGAACCAAGAAATGCTCAATATCGCTGCATTGAAAAATCGCATCATAAATATCCAATACTGAGCCACCAGGGTAACCGAAAATATGTTCAATACCTTCGTCCTGTAGTGAGCGGACAACCATTTCGGCGCCAGATAACATTTCCATAACATACTCCTTTATACAATTGGTAAATTGCGTCACTTTCCACCTGTATCGGGTGGAGGTGAACCTTGTTTTGAACTAAGCGGTGGTTAACTTTACTGCAATCAAAAATAATTGCACCAAGAAAGCGCTCAAAATGTGCAAATATTTTGAAAATAAGCATGCAGGCAGAATAAAATCACCACAAATGTGGGCAAATCATCGTTCTCCTAGCTGACTCAGAGCAGCTCGTTATCGACAATTGACGACAGTGTCGCTATTTCTGTCTGTTGCTGCGCTGAGTGCCTTAACAGGCAGAAACGATTAAGTCGCTAAGCTTTTTTTGTTAACTTGTTGATCTAAGTGGTATTTTGTTATTTTGCGTCGTTTTGTCAGAGCTAATTATTTGCCGCTAGCGATTGCTCAGGATAAAAAACCGAGTAATCATATGGATTCAGATTTTTATTTTCTATCTGCACTATATATTTCGCTTGAGATTGGTTAAAATTCGACTCTTTTTTACTATCAATCTAATTGAGATCTTTGATGTTTGAAGTCAACCCTATTTTAAATAAAGTAAAAGACCTAACTGAGCGCGCCGAGCTGCTTAGGGGGTATCTTTGACTATGAAGCCAAATCAGAACGGCTAGAAGAAGTTAGCCGCGAACTCGAATCCCCTGATGTATGGAATGATCCGGAGCGAGCGCAAGCGTTAGGCAAAGAGCGCAGTGCGTTGGAGTTGGTGGTGGAAACTATTGATGTCTTAACGGCAGGAACAGATGACATTCAGATGCTGGTAGAGATGGCGGTTGAAGAACAAGATCAAGATAGTTTTGATGAAGCGCTCAAGGAAGCTGAGCAATTAGAGACAAAATTAGAAATCTTAGAATTCCGACGCATGTTTTCAGGTAAACACGATGCCAGCTCATGTTATTTAGATATTCAATCCGGCTCTGGCGGTACCGAAGCGCAAGATTGGGCGAATATGCTGCTGCGTATGTATCTTCGTTGGGGTGAAGCTCATGGTTATAAAACTGAACTAATGGAAGCTTCAGCGGGTGATGTGGCGGGAATTAAAGGCGCGACTATTCGCTTTTCAGGTGAATATGCTTTTGGTTGGCTGCGAACTGAAACGGGTGTGCACCGCTTGGTACGTAAATCCCCCTTTGACTCAAGTGGTCGTCGTCATACCTCCTTTGCATCTGCATTTGTTTACCCTGAAATTGAAGATGATATTGATATTCAGATAAACCCTGCCGATTTACGTATCGACGTTTATCGCGCCTCTGGAGCGGGAGGACAGCACGTTAATACGACAGAATCTGCGGTGCGTATTACCCATGTACCGACTAATCTTGTGGTGCAGTGTCAAAATGACAGGTCACAGCATAAGAATAAAGATCAAGCAATGAAACAGCTAAAAGCCAAGCTGTATGAATATGAATTGCAGAAACAAAATGCCGAAAAACAAATCAGTGAAGATAGTAAATCGGATATTGGCTGGGGTAGCCAAATTCGCTCATATGTATTAGATGATGCGCGGATTAAAGATTTAAGAACCGGCATTGAAAGCCGTAATACTCAGGCGGTATTAGATGGCGGTTTAGATAAATTCATTGAAGCTAGCCTAAAATCTGGACTGTAATCATCGCGTTGCGTTAGCTCGTGAATTAAATAAATTATATTGAAAGAAAATAAATAGGAAAAATCATGTCAGAGAAAAACCCAACAGAAGCACCTAAAGAAGAGTTAAATGAAATTCTAGCGCAGCGTATGGATAAGCTTAATGCAATGCGTGAAAAGGGACAGGCCTTCCCCAATGATTTCCGCCGTGAAAATATCTCTGATAATTTACATGAATTATACAATGATAAAAGCAAAGAAGAGTTAGCTGAATTAGCGGTTGAAGTCAGTGTTGCCGGTCGTATGATGATGCGTCGCATTATGGGTAAAGCCAGCTTTGCGACTATTCAAGATATGGGTGGACGTATTCAGGTTTATGTTACACGAGATAATCTGCCTGAAGGTTTCTATAATGAAGAATTTAAAAAATGGGATTTAGGCGATATCCTAGGTGCTAAAGGTGTGTTATTTAAAACGCAAACGAATGAGCTAAGTATCAAAGTCAGCGAAATCCGTATATTAACGAAAGCGCTGCGCCCATTACCCGATAAATTCCACGGTCTTGCAGATACCGAGGCGTGTTACCGCCAGCGTTATTTAGACTTAATTGCCAATGAAGGATCACGTAAAACTTTTATTCTGCGCAATAAAATTGTTACTGCTATCCGTCAGTACTTAAATGATCGTGATTTTATGGAAGTTGAAACGCCCATGTTACAAGCGATTCCGGGTGGTGCGGCGGCCAAACCATTTGAAACGTTTCATAACGCACTTAATTTACCTATGTACTTGCGCATTGCACCGGAGTTAAATCTCAAGCGTTTAGTCGTAGGTGGTTTTGAGCGTGTATTTGAAATCAATCGCAGTTTCCGTAATGAGGGGGTTTCAACACGTCACAATCCAGAATTTACTATGATTGAATTCTACCAAGCTTATGCTGATTACATCGATCTAATGAACTTAACCGAAGATATGTTACGTACTATTACGGAAAACGTACTGGGATCAAGTATTGTTAAATACGGTGAACAAGAGTTTAACTTTGGCCAACCTTTTATCCGCATCACCATGAAAGAAGCGGTGATTGAATACAATGAAGGTGTTGATGCATCTGAACTTGAAAGTATGGAAGGGCTAAAAGCATTAGCGGCTCGTTTACATGTAAATCTGAAAGATGGCTGGGGAGAAGGTAAAGTATTAACTGAGATCTTCGAAGAAACAGCGGAACATAAACTACTGCAACCGACCTTTATTACCGCCTACCCTGCTGAAGTTTCACCACTAGCACGTCGTAACGATCAAGATCCAAGTATCACCGACCGTTTTGAGTTTTTTGTTGGTGGTCGTGAACTTGCTAATGGCTTCTCTGAGCTGAACGATGCACAAGATCAAGCAGAGCGTTTCTTGGAGCAAGTGGCGCAGAAAGAGTCAGGTGATGATGAAGCGATGTTTTACGATGCCGATTATATTACTGCATTAGAGCACGGGTTACCGCCTACAGCAGGTGAAGGTATTGGCATTGACCGTTTGGTAATGCTGTTTACTGATAGTCACACTATCCGTGACGTGTTGCTATTCCCACATATGCGTCCACAGGGAAAATAACTGTATTAGCATTCGTTTTTGGTGGTAAATTAAATCGTCTCACTTTATGTGGGACTTTTTTTGTGTGTTTATGTTGTCCCTATAGTAATTGCTCTAATTAAATTTCACCCTTTATTCCGACCCGTTTGGCTCTTAGTGTTGTAACTTATCTGGCTTTAGTATTAGTTTGATGGGTTATGATTAGATGCGCGGAAATTCAATGGCTTTGAATTTACTTATTGTCACAATTAGCAGCTATAATATTTCACTTTAACTCGTCCTGAGTTAGTTGGATTGGGTGTTGCTTGTTTTTTGCGTACTGTTCTTAAGAATGCTTTGTTGTGTATGACACGAATATTATTTTTATTAATCAAATAGGGTATTTATGACAGCGATTATGTTTGCCGCCATCACGTGTGTCTCGGTGCTTGCCCAATGGCTTGCTTGGTCATTAAAAGTGCCTGCCATTTTATTTCTTTTACTAACGGGGTTAATTTTGGGACCCGGCCTAGGTTTATTAAATCCCGATAATTTACTCGGTGATCTTTTATTTCCTGTTATCTCTCTGTCTGTTGCTATTATCTTATTTGAAGGTGCATTAACCTTGCATTTCAAAGAGCTAAAGGGGATTGGCAAAGTGGTGACAAACCTCTGTTCAATCGGTATCTTAGTGACTTTCACTGTTGTTGGGCTGGCGGCCTATTGGTTGCTTGATTTGGATTGGCGCGTTGCAGCAACACTTGGCGCCGTTTTGGTTGTGACCGGCCCGACTGTTATTGCGCCTATGTTAAATAGTATGAAACCCGTTAAAGAAGTTGATTCTATTCTACGCTGGGAGGGGATCGTGATTGATCCTATTGGCGCACTCTTTGCCGTACTGGTATTTGGAGCTGTGACCTCCGCCAATGGAGGGGATGCAGCACTCAATACTTTATTTTCCCTGCTCAAAACATTAGCGATAGGATCGCTTATTGGCGTGTTTGCTGGCTGGTTTACAACATTAATTATACGTCGTGAATGGTTGCCCTACGAATTACATAAATTTATGGTGCTTGCATTGGTACTTGCTAGCCTCTCCTTATCTAATTTACTTAGTCATGAATCTGGCTTACTTGCGGTAACTATCTACGGTATCTGGTTAGCGAATCAGGATGATCTTGATTTAAGCGCGGTGTTGGCATTTAAAGAAGATCTCTCCATGATCTTAATTTCCAGCCTATTTATTTTACTGGCTGCAAGGCTTGATATAGACAGTCTGTTATTGCTCGGGCCGATGGTCTTTGTGTTTCTAGCGGTGGTGCTATTTATAGCGCGTCCGTTATGTATTGCGGCTTCAACCTTCGGGACTCAGATTACTTTTAAAGCGAGAATATTACTGGCTTGGATTGCTCCAAGAGGGATCGTTGCCGCCGCGGTTGGGTCGGTTTTCTCTTTAAGTCTGGCAGAAGCGGGTGTCGCTGATGCGGATAAAATTGTGCCGTTGGTCTTTACGGTCATTATTGTCACTGTTGTACTGCAAAGCCTGACGGGGACACCTTTGGCGAAGTGGCTAGGATTGCGAAAACCGGATCCTTCTATGGTATTAATTATCGGTGGTAATCACGTTGCACGTGGTATTGCTTTAGGTCTAAAAGAACTTGGCTTCTCGGTTTTACTGTCTGATCCGGCTTGGGAAAACTGCCATTTAGCACGCATGGCAGGGCTTTCCTGTTATTACGGGAATGCGCAATCGGAACATGCAGAACGTTTTGTGCCATTAGCGGACTTAAAAACAGTGCTGGCACTGTCACCTAATCCTCATTTTAATGCGCTGGGTGTGCAGCATTTTTCGCATTTATTAGGTGAGCAGGTTGTTTTTTCTCTGCATTCTGGTGGAAATCATAACAAAAGCAATAAAGTCAGTTCTACATTTCGTTCAAGGCAGATTTTATTTGGCCGTGATGTTACTTTTGCTAAATTAAGTAGTTTGCTTACCAAAGCTGGGAAAGTAAAAGCAACTAAGTTAGGAGAGTCTTTCCTTTGGCATGATTACCAGCAAACCAATAAAAGTGCCGTCCCCCTTTTTGTTATCAATAGTAAAGAAGGTTTAAAACCTTTTGAAATTGGTGATAATTACCAACCTATTGAAGGCGATACTATTATTGCGGTTCATCCTGCACCACCGCTTACCAATGATAAAATTGAACGGTTGGATAATAGCAATAAAGGTAAGGCGTAATTTATATTTATGGCAGAGTAATAAAATAGCGGAATCGCCAACGATTCCGCTATTTACTTTTTTATTGCATTTCTACTGCGGCTTGATCTAAGGCCTCACGAACGGTTAATTCGCCAGAAATAGCTTGTTCGATTGCTTTGGCCATTGGATTCCAAAAATTACTCATTTCAGCAATGTTAGGCATTTGTTGGCCACTGACAGCGACTTGCAAAGTGTCCAGGATACGCGGGTTGTTATCATCACTTAATACGTAAGAGATATTCAATACGCCGCCGAGAGGATAGTCCTCCTCAATCAATGCAACGCCCTCTTCGGTTAACAGGTAGTTCTGTACAAATGACTGAGCTTCACTCTGAAAAGGTGACTGACTGCTGACAAGGTACATCATAATGCCACTAAACGGTTTGCCATTTTGACCTGCAACGCTGGGAAGGGGGGCAATACCAATGTCGATACCCGCCGCTTCATATGTTGGCCAAGACCAAGGGCCATTGATTATCATTGCCACAG
Organism: Psychromonas antarctica; assembly: GCF_022267535.1. Classification (GTDB taxonomy): domain Bacteria; phylum Pseudomonadota; class Gammaproteobacteria; order Enterobacterales; family Psychromonadaceae; genus Psychromonas; species Psychromonas antarctica. The sequence goes on along the minus strand of NZ_JAHNZV010000006.1, from coordinate 47,357 downwards.
AGCCATTAAGGAAACCTTCATTCATCGAGTCGTAATTTGCAGCCGGATCTAATGCACCAGTTTCAACCAAGTTTTTAACGGCGCTAAGACCAGTAACGGCGCCAGCATTATTAACGCCAATATCACTTGCATTCCAACCGTCTGCCGTTTGCAAGAACGGGTATCCACCATCAGCGGCTAATAACCCCCATGTAAAATAGGTGTTTTTGTAATCCCACTCAATCGCTTTGACAGCATCCAAGTCAAGTGCGCTAATCTCTTCAAACGAAGTGGGTGGTTGATTAATCAGGGCCTTGTTATAGATTAGTGCGCTTGATTCAATCGCTATTGGAAAGCCATAATATTCGCCTTTATATTTTCCGCCTTCCCATGTTGTGAGAGGCACTGAATTAAACATTCTTCTACGTGGCGAGATGGGGGATATATAACCATCTTCAACCCATTGACCAATGCGATCGTGTGCCCACAAAATAAGATCTGGTGCATCACCCGAAGCAGCGCGATCGCTATAAATCCCAGCCATGTCATCACCAGGTAAGGCATGCTCGACTGCAATACTAATACCTGTTTTTTGTGTATAGCAGTTGCCTAGTTTCTGCATCGCTGTATAACCGCGATCGTAATTAACATAAAGCGTTATATCCGCTGATTCTGGCACATCTGCTGAGATATTTGTTAAACAACGTTTTAATCTAAAATTTGCTTTGTTACGTAATACAAATTGTTGGTGAAAAATATCTTGGATATAGGGATGCTGACCCGCATCGGTAGTGAATAAACGATACAACAAAGTATCTTTAAATCCATGTGCGGCGATTGCACTACTTGGAATAATGGCTGTTGCCAACAAAGCAGCAGAAAGAGTACGAGATAAAAATTTCATGATTAAAGTTCCTTTTTAGATAAAAAAAGCCTCCATTATAAGGGCGTAAAACTATTATCTTATTGTTTTATATCGCTTAAAATCTGGAAACCTCGCAGAGGCGTGCAGGGTAAAATAAAAAGTAAATTATAGCAAATAAATCACATAAACATCACCTCTCTTAGATTTCTTTGCGAGGCACTGCGCAGGAGATGATGACGAATAGGTAACCTTAGATTGTCATCTTAAGCTTTTTATTATTTAGTATTTTTTATTTTCCTCTAAGATGAATTTGTATATTAGCGATGATATTTAATAGACAGGATTGGCAATAATCTTTACATTGAGATCACTTTTGCTTTTTATCAGGGGGTTACATGCAGTATTCAAAGTTAGGTAGCAGCGCGATAGATGTCTCACGCATCTGTTTAGGCAGCATGACGTGGGGATTACAAAATAACCAGCAAGATGCCGCTCAGCAGATTGATTATGCGTTGGCGCAGGGAATTAATTTTATTGATACCGCCGAGATGTATGCCGTGCCGCCTTCAGCTGAGACTTATGGTAAAACTGAAACTATCATTGGTCATTATATTGCTAAAAATCCAAGCAAACGGCAGGATTTTATACTCGCCAGTAAAATTGCAGGTCCTGGTTTAGATTGGGTACGTGATGGCGGGTTAATCACAGGTGACGCGGTGGAGAGTGCGGTAGATGCTTCCTTAAAACGCTTGCAGACAGATTATATTGATCTCTTTCAATTACATTGGCCAAATCGACAATCGCCTCATTTTGGCAAGCATGCACCCAATAGCTTTAAGTTTAGCGATGCCGATAGTGCGCAGCAAACTGCCCAGATGTTAGATATATTACAAGGGTTAGATAAGTGCGTTAAAGCAGGTAAAATACGTTTTTGCGGATTAAGTGATGATACCCCTTGGGGGATTAATACCTACCTTAAACTGAGTGAGAAGTATGACTTACCGCGTATGGTTTCGATTCAGAATGAGTTTAATTTATTACACAGTAAAGATTGGCCTTATTTAATTGAAAATTGTGTGCAAGAGGATATTGCTTATCTACCGTGGTCGCCATTGGCCAGTGGTATGCTGAGCGGTAAATATTTAAATGGCGCACGTCCGCAGGGGAGCCGCTGGACTTTTAGTCAGCGTAATAGACTCTTTCGAGATACACCCGTATCTGAGTTGGCCATAAAAGCTTATCAAGAAATAGCAGTGGCGAACGGTATTAGCACAGCACAATTGGCACTAAAATGGTGTGATCAAGTCGACGGAGTCACATCAACGATTATTGGCGCGACGAGTATGACGCAGCTTGTTGAGGATATTGATGCGTTTAAAGCACCACTTTCAGCACAGGCACTAACAGATATCGCCAATATTCTTAAGCAATATCCCGCACCTTTCTAATTTATGACGCTAGCTAAGGGAACTAAAAAGCGACAATATATTGTCGCTTTTTTTAATTCATCTGATAATAACCATCGACTCACTGACCGAAAAAATGAAAGCGCACAGCAGCAAAATCAATAATTTTGTGGTTATCGATTTCAATACCTTCGCTGCGCAGTAATGCAATTTTTTTATCGCGCCCTAAAGCATAATTACCGACATCAGCATTGCCTTTTACCACGCGATGACAGGGAACTATAATCGGGCTCGGGTTGGCAGCCATGGCATTACCGACTGCTTGATAAGCTTTGCAATCTAATGCATGGGCAATATCGCCATAAGTAACAATCTTACCTTTAGGGATCTGCATTAATAGGGCATAACATTGTTCATTAAAACTTTCAGGTTTAGGCAATGCTGCTCACCTCTTGCGGGGTTAGGTAACGCCATTCCCCTTGAGCAAGTGCTGTATCCAATTCAATTTCTCCAATTTGTTCGCGATGCAGTGCGATCACATGGCTACCAATCGCAGCAAACATACGTTTAACTTGATGGTATTTTCCTTCGCTGATAGTCAATAAAGCTTTTGTTTCAGAAATAGTCTCTAATGTAGCGGGTAAGCAAGGTTGGTTTTCACTTTTAAGTTGAATGCCTTCATTAAAGAGTGCGACAGCATTATCGGCAAGCGGTTCGGCAAGTTCAACTCGGTAACGTTTTGCGCATTTTTTACGTGGACTAGTGATTTTGTGTGACCACTGACCATCGTCGGTAATTAAAGTTAAGCCTGTTGTATCTGCATCAAGTCGGCCCGCTATGAATAACTGCTCGCGTTTTTCTACCGTAATTAAGTTAAAGACACTGGGTAACTGCTCATCGATGGTGGAGCAGATAAAATTGCTCGGCTTATTGAGCATGATATAACGCAATCCGCGTACGCTAATTGGTTTGCCATCAAAATTGATTGTTTCATTATCAGATACTTGATAAGCGCTGTTACGGATAGTGGTAGATGAGCTGCTAATACGCCCTTGTGCAATGGTCTTTTTAGCTTGGCTACGGGTCATTGTCGTTGACTGGCTTATATATTTATCTAGGCGCATGATTTTCTTCTTGTATTAATATTTGTTTAATGGCGCTCTTAAGGGTGCTTTGAGCTTCTTTTTTGCCAGTAAGATGGTGTTTTTTACAAATCTCGGCCCAGCTATTATTTTGTAATATTTTTTCTATTGTAAGGCATTGCTGTGTTTTATCTAAGTTTTTTAAGTTAACACTCAGTAATAGGGTAATTAAAGCCGGCTCAATAAACTCATAAGCAAGATTGCCTTGTAAATAACTCTCAAGTTGTGTCGTCGCTGTCTCCTTTTTTTCGAACTCTTGTAATAAAATTAAAACTAGCTCGCTATCCATATCTTGCAGATGGCGACTTAATTGTATGGGAAATTGTGCCTTAAATTGGCTATGGATTTGTGTATCTAATATTTTCCCCTCATAAGACAATGGTCGGTTAACGATCAACGAATAGCTGCCACTGCTACTATCTTTACTTAAACCAATGCGTAATGTTGTGAATCCTAATTGTTGCCAAAAAGACAATAACGCTGCTGTTGCGCCAAAACTGGCACACAGGTGATCAAATTGTTGTTCGCCTGCCCAATGCGTTAAATATTCTACAAATTGTTTTCCCAGCCCGTGGTTTTGTAGCGATGGGTGAATAGCAATTCTCTGAATTCGCGCGTAACGCAACGCAGCCGCTTGTTGGCAAGCGCTATGAAAGGTGAGCGATTGTGCAACTAAGTTGCCTTGCACTCTACGTGTGCCTAGCCAAATCTGTTTACACATTTCTTCATTGAAACCGCCTTCCTCATTAATCAATGCGACACCAAGCAGCTGCTTATTTTGCCTCACGACAAAGATATGAAGTGTGGGGTCATTTAGCATTTGCACTAGATCGGAAGGTTTTGTTTGATAGTGGGCCAGTACTAATAAAGAAAAAACCGTTTGTAACAAGGATCGGTTTTTTATTAACTTTTTTCTTTCTAATTGTTCAAATTGCACTGCTTGTTGCATATCATATTGTGCTAATTGTTCCTCCGAGCCGCCTAAGCAAAGGCTATTTAAGGTAAAGGACTCAAGGGGATCATCACTGGCCCAGCGAATTGGTTGATCAAGGTGCTCTTGGCGCCAGTGTGGCGTTATCTTACTTAACTGTTTTTGGAAGCGAAGGGCAAAACCGCGTCCAGAACCTTCATAGCCGTGTAAGGTGGTGGCAAAAACTACACGGCTATAATGCTTGGCAAGCGCTTCTAATGTTGGGACTGGCAATGCAGCTGCTTCATCAATTATCAGTAGATCACATTTAGGTTTATCAGCAAGCAGATTATCGGGGGCTATAAATAGAATAGTTTTACCTTGCTCAATAATAGAAAAAGGTGTTTGCTGTTGGGCATTCAATAACAGTCGAGCATGTTTAAAAAGGGTTGTTGTCGCTCGTTTATTAGGGGCGCAGACTAAGATCGTTTTTAGGCCTGAATTTAATAATTGCGCGGCAGCAATACCCAACGCTGCTGATTTGCCTCGGCCCCTATTCGCCGTTAAGACGAGCGGCCGCCGCCGGTGTCCTGTGATGGTCTTTATAATAGCGGTTACGGCATTTTCTTGTTGGTATAGGTTGAGGTCATTGCTAACGGTTACTTTTGGCATCGTCGCAATGAAATTAGGTGGCGGCTGATTTTGGGTGATGGTTATAAAATCAAATTGATGAAACTGTGCATTGAGATATTGATAGAATAAATCATTTGTATTTATCTCAAGGGGGCTAATAAGCACTAATAAACCACCACCGCGTAACGTGCCTTCGCTAGCCGCAAAAGTATTGGCATCAAAATTATGATGTGCGTTGATAATCAGGAGCGAAACCTCTTGGCCTAACACCTGTTTGTAAGTTGTGGCAGTAATCGTACTCGGTGCAGGCCCACACCAAAAAAAAGGCTGTTGCAAATGGCTAATTAAAAATGTGGTTTGTTGATAACACCAAGCCAGCTCTCCTTGTACACGTAATATTTGCCGGTGATTGTTAATCATCGCTTGCTGTTGAATCTTTTTGACAAGTGTAAGAAAGGCTGGCACAGATATTCCTCATTTTACTGATAGCTATGTTTACAGTATACCATCGACAGATGAAGAACAGTTTAAGTCGATGCTGAGTTTGCTTGTTGATACGCCATACTGCATCTATTCAGCACAAAACATATATCAAACAAAAGATTAAGAAAGCCTTGTGTTGAACGGGAATTGCTGTATTATCTCCCGCACTTGCCAATATAGCAGGCGGGCGATATGCCCATAACCTAGATTCTTAGGTTATCAAAATGGCTCCCGATTGGGGAGTAACTAGTTTGAATGAGCACTTGAGATCTATCTTGTATGGATTGTCAGGTGTTTGTTTGTATGTTGTATTTTTAACTATTGGAGTTTTGGTCCATGCAGAACCAAAGAATCCGTATCCGCCTTAAAGCTTTTGATCACAAACTGATCGATCAATCAACGGCGGAGATCGTTGAAACTGCAAAGCGCACAGGTGCTCAGGTACGTGGTCCTATCCCACTACCAACTCGTAAAGAGCGTTTCACAATATTGGTATCACCGCATGTAAACAAAGATGCTCGTGACCAATATGAGATTCGCACTCACAAGCGCTTGATTGATATCGTAGAACCAACTGAAAAGACTGTTGACGCACTAATGAAGCTAGATCTAGCTGCTGGCGTTGATGTTCAAATCAGCTTGGGTTAGAGAGGAGTTATAACAATGACAATCGGTCTAGTAGGTCGTAAAGTTGGCATGACTCGCGTCTTCACTGAAGATGGTGTTTCTATCCCAGTTACAGTTCTTGAATGTACACCTAATCGCGTTACTCAAGTTAAAACACTTGATACTGATGGCTACCAAGCTATTCAAGTAACAGCTGGCACTAAGAAAGCTAGCCGTGTAACTAAGCCACAAGCTGGACACTTTGCGAAAGCAGGTGTTGAAGCTGGCCGTGGTCTGTGGGAGTTTACTCTTGCGGAAAACGAAGGTGCAGATATCAAAGTAGGCGCTGAGCTAAGCGTTGAGCTTTTCAACGAAATTAATAAAGTAGATGTTACAGGTCAGTCTAAAGGTAAAGGTTTCCAAGGTGGTGTTAAACGTTGGAACTTTTCCACGCAAGATATGACACACGGTAACTCACTATCACATCGTTCTAATGGTTCGATTGGTATGTGTCAAACACCGGGTCGTGTTTTCAAAGGCAAAAAAATGTCTGGCCATATGGGTGCTGAGCGCGTTACTACTCAAAACCTCGAGATTGTTCGCGTAGACGTTGAACGCAACTTACTGCTCGTTAAAGGTGCAGTACCAGGTGCGAAAAACGGCAATGTGTTCATTAAACCTGCTGTTAAAGCATAACCAAGGAGCTAGTATGGAATTGGTATTGAAAGATGCACAAAGTGCTCTTGAAGTTTCTGACGCTACCTTTGGACGTGAATTCAATGAGGCCCTAGTTCATCAGGTAGTCGTTGCATATGCAGCTGGTGCTCGTCAAGGCACTCGCGCTCAGAAAACGCGTAGCGATGTACGTGGTGGCGGTAAGAAGCCATGGCGTCAGAAAGGTACGGGCCGAGCTCGTGCTGGTACAATCCGTAGCCCTATTTGGGTTGGCGGTGGTGTTACTTTTGCTGCACGTCCTCAGGATCACAGCCAAAAAGTTAACAAGAAAATGTACCGTGGTGCAGTGAAAAGCATTCTGTCTGAATTAGTTCGTCAGGATCGTCTAATCGTTGTCGAAAACTTTAGTGTTGAAGCTCCGAAAACTCAAGAGCTAAAAGCTAAGTTAAAAGACATGGGTCTTAAAGATGTACTGATCATTACTGAAGAACTAGATGAAAATCTATTCTTAGCAGCACGTAACCTCTACAAAGTAGACGTTCGTGATGTTCAAGGTATTGATCCAGTAAGCCTTATCGCATTTGATAAAGTTTTAGTAACTGCAGCTGCAGTGAAAAAGATTGAGGAGAGTTTAGCATGATCAGTGAAGCACGTTTACTGCAAGTTATCCTAGCCCCGCATATCTCTGAAAAGGGAACTTTATCTGCTGAAAACCATAACACTATGGTATTCAAAGTTGCAGGTACTGCAACTAAAGCAGAAATCAAAGCGGCAGTTCAGAAACTGTTTGAAGTCGAAGTTACTGGTGTTCGCACACTAAACGTGAAGGGTAAAACCAAGCGTACAGGACAACGTATAGGTCGCCGTAGCGACTGGAAAAAAGCATACGTTACTCTTGTTGAAGGTGCTGACATTGATTTCGCTGGCGCTGAGTAGAGGAATTATAAATGGCTATTGTAAAATGTAAGCCTACGTCTCCAGGTCGTCGCCACTTAGTTAAAGTGGTAAATAACGATCTGCACAAAGGCAAGCCATACGCTCCACTTTTAGAGGCTAAATCTAAATCTGGTGGTCGTAATAATGGTGGTCGAATTACGGTTCGTCATATTGGTGGTGGTCACAAACAACACTACCGTATCGTCGATTTTAAACGTAATAAAGACGGTATCCCAGCAAAAGTTGAGCGTTTGGAATATGATCCAAACCGCAGTGCAAATATTGCACTTGTACTTTATGCTGACGGTGAGCGTCGCTACATCCTAGCCCCTAAAGGCCTGGTTGCTGGTGATTCAATCCAATCTGGTGAAGATGCATCAATTAAAGTGGGTAACTGCTTACCGATGCGTAATATCCCAGTGGGTACAACTGTACACGCTGTTGAAATGAAACCTGCTAAAGGTGCGCAAATTGCACGTTCAGCTGGTGCATACAGCCAAATTGTAGCTCGCGATGGTGCTTACGTTACCCTACGTTTACGTAGTGGTGAAATGCGTAAGATCCCTGCTGAGTGTCGTGCAACAATCGGTGAAGTTGGTAATGCAGAACATATGCTACGCCAATTAGGTAAAGCTGGTGCTACGCGTTGGCGTGGTGTTCGTCCTACCGTTCGTGGTGTTGTAATGAACCCAGTAGATCACCCACATGGTGGTGGTGAAGGTAAGTCATCGGGTGGTCGTCACCCTGTTTCTCCTTGGGGCGTGCCTACTAAAGGCTACAAAACTCGTAAGAACAAGAGTACAGATCAGTACATTGTTCGTCGTCGTAACAAGAAATAAGCAGAGGTATCGCCATGCCACGTTCTCTCAAGAAGGGTCCATTCATTGACCTACACTTGCTGAAGAAGGTAGAGAAAGCGATGGAAAGCGGCGAGAAAAAACCAATTAAGACTTGGTCTCGTCGTTCAATGATCATCCCAAATATGATTGGTTTGACCATCGCTGTCCATAACGGGCGTCAACACGTGCCAGTATTCGTAACCGATGAAATGATCGGTCACAAACTGGGTGAATTTGCACCAACGCGCACTTACCGTGGTCATACCGCGGATAAGAAAGCGAAGAAATAGAGGTAATTATGGAAGCTTTAGCTAAACATCTTTTCGCTCGTTCTTCAGCTCAGAAAGCGCGCCTGGTAGCAGATCAAGTACGTGGTCTTCCAGTAGAAAAAGCACTAGAACTTTTATCTTACAGCCCTAAAAAAGCTGCTGTATTGATTAAAAAAGTTGTAGATTCTGCAATAGCAAACGCCGAACATAATGAAGGCGCTGATATTGATGAGCTTGTTATCACAAAAATTTGTGTTGACGAAGGCCCAACAATGAAGCGTATCATGCCGCGTGCGAAAGGCCGTGCCGATCGTATAATGAAGCGTTCTTGCCATATCACAGTAGTGGTATCAGACAGGGGTTAAACAATGGGACAGAAAGTTCATCCTAACGGTATTCGCCTAGGTATCACTAAAGCATTTAGCTCTACTTGGTATGCAGGCACAAAAGATTTCGCTGATAATTTATACAGTGACTTCGAAATCCGTAAATTCTTAACAGAGAAGCTGAAAAATGCTTCTTTGTCTAAGATCACAATTGAACGCCCAGCGAAAAGTGTCCGTGTGACTATTCACACTGCACGTCCAGGTGTTGTAATTGGTAAAAAAGGCGAAGATGTTGAGAAGCTACGCGCTGCTATTGCTAAAATGGCCGGCGTTCCTGCCCAAATCAACATTTCAGAAGTTCGTAAACCTGAACTTGACGCAAAACTAGTAGCAGATTCAATCTCTTCTCAGTTAGAGCGTCGTGTAATGTTCCGTCGTGCTATGAAACGTGCGGTACAAAATGCTATGCGTCTTGGCGCTAAAGGCATTAAAGTTCAAGTAAGTGGTCGTTTAGGTGGTGCAGAAATCGCACGTGCTGAATGGTATCGTGAAGGTCGTGTACCTCTACATACTCTTCGTGCTGATATCGATTACTCAACTTCAGAAGCGCATACTGTTTACGGTATTATCGGTGTTAAGGTTTGGATCTTTAAAGGTGAAGTTCTAGGTAGTTTACCGCTACAAGAAGAGCAACAGCCATCTAAACCAAAGCGCAAAAGCCGCGGTAAGTAGGAGATACGCTAATGATGCAACCAAAACGTATGAAGTTCCGTAAAATGTTCAAGGGCCGCAACCGTGGTCTTTCGAAAGGTGCGGAAGTAAGCTTTGGCGAATTTGGATTAAAAGCTGTCGGTCGTGGTCGAATTACTGCTCGTCAAATCGAAGCAGCACGTCGTGCAATGACTCGTCATGTTAAACGTCAAGGTAAAATCTGGATCCGTGTATTTCCTGATAAACCGATCACTGGCAAACCGTTAGAAGTTCGTCAAGGTAAAGGTAAAGGTAACGTGGAATATTGGGTTGCCCAAACTCAACCAGGTAAAGTTCTTTATGAAATGGGAGGTGTTCCAGAAGCATTAGCTCGCGAAGCATTTGCTCTTGCGGCAGCTAAATTGCCTTTGGCAACAACTTTCGTAACTCGTAAGGTGATGTAATGAAAGCTAACGAACTAAATGAAAAAAGCGTTGAAGAATTAAATGCTGAACTTCTTAATTTATTACGTAAACAGTTTGAATTACGTATGCAGTTAAACACCGGTCAGTTAGCACAAGCGCATTTAGTTAAACAAGTGCGTCGCGACATTGCCCGTGTTAAGACAGTATTAAATCAGAAGGTAGGTGCGTAATGAGCGAAACTAGAACTCGTACTCTTCAAGCGAAAGTAATCAGTGCAAAGATGGATAAATCTATCGTTGTTGCTATCGAACGTAAAGTGAAACATCCGTTATACGGTAAATTCATGAAGCGTACGACTAAGTTACATGCGCATGATGAAACAAATCAATGTAGTGAAGGCGATGTTGTATTAATCAGCGAATGCCGTCCACTTTCTAAGACTAAATCTTGGACATTGGTAGAAATCGTAAGAAAAGGTTAATTCATTAAACTTTTTTTACATACGTATAAACGGTATCCATTCTGGATGCCGTTTTTTTAGACTATCTTTCTAATAAAGTTGGTGGTATTATGCCGCACCCTGAATTAATGGGTAAGCAGCTCTTAGAGAGTAATCAATTGTAATATAGCGGAGCACTGTAATGATTCAGATGCAAAGTGTGCTAGATGTCGCCGATAATTCTGGCGCTCGACGCGTAATGTGTATTAAGGTCCTTGGTGGCTCGCATCGCCGTTATGCAGCAATCGGTGACATTATCAAAGTTTCTGTGAGAGAAGCAATTCCTCGTGGGAAAGTTAAAAAAGGTGATGTTCATTCAGCTGTGGTTGTGCGTACCAGAAAAGGTGTACGTCGTCCCGATGGTTCTGTTGTTCGATTTGATCGCAATGCTGCGGTTATGTTGAATGCAAATAACCAGCCTATCGGTACACGTATCTTTGGCCCTGTAACTCGTGAACTTCGTAATGATAACTTCATGAAGATTGTTTCACTGGCGCCAGAAGTACTGTAAGGAACCGAAAATGGCAGTAAAAATTAAACGTGATGATGAAGTAATTGTAATTACTGGTAAAGATAAAGGTAAAACTGGGAAAGTTTCTCAAGTTTTAGCTAACGGTAAAATAATTATTGAAGGTGTAAACACTGTTAAGAAACACCAAAAGCCAAACCCACAAGCGGGCGTAACTGGTGGTATTATTGAACAGTCAGCACCCATACAAATTTCAAATGTTGCGATCCTTAACTCGGAAACGGGTAAAGCAGATCGTGTTGGTTTTAGACTTGAAGACGGTAAAAAAGTACGTTTTTTCAAATCTAATAATAACCTTGTGAAGTAACTGGAGTTTACGATGGCGAAACTGCATGATTTCTATAAAGACAACGTAGTGTCTGATTTGCAAACGCAATTCGGCTATACGTCTGTCATGCAAGTCCCTCGAATAGAGAAAATCACCCTTAATATGGGTGTTGGTGAAGCACTGGCTGATAAAAAAGTCCTTGAGAATGCCGCGTCAGATATGGCAGCAATCTCAGGTCAAAAGCCAATCATCACCAAAGCACGCCGCTCTGTGGCTGGCTTCAAAATTCGTGAAGGCTACCCGATTGGTTGTAAAGTAACACTACGTGGTACTCGTATGTGGGAATTCTTTGAGCGTTTGGTAACAATCGCTATTCCTCGTGTACGTGATTTCCGTGGCCTGAATGCTAAGTCATTCGATGGTCGTGGTAACTACTCTATGGGTGTACGTGAGCAAATCATTTTCCCTGAAATAGATTACGATAAAGTTGATAAAGTACGTGGTTTAGATATCACAATTACGACATCAGCTAAGACTGACGAAGAAGGGCGTGCATTACTGTCTGCCTTTAACTTCCCATTCCGTAAGTAAGGTGTAAATAATGGCTAAACAATCAATGAAAGCGCGTGAAGTAAAACGTGCGAAGCTTGTTGTTAAATTCGCAGAAAAACGTGCGTCTTTAAAAACAATCATTAGTGATATCAATGCAACTGACGAAGCTCGTTGGGATGCAGTGTTACAGCTTCAAACGCTACCTCGTGATTCAAGTCCAGTTCGTAAACGTAATCGTTGTAACGTAACTGGTCGTCCGCATGGTTTCCTACGTAAATTTGGCATGAGCCGTATTAAGGTTCGTGAGCATATGATGCGCGGAGAAATCCCTGGCCTGAAAAAAGCCAGCTGGTAATCAATTAAATCACGGAGTAGAAATTTATGAGCATGCAAGATCCTATTTCGGATATGCTTACGCGTATTCGTAACGGTCAAGCAGCAAGCAAAGTTTCTGTTAAAATGCCTTCTTCTAAGCAAAAAGTTGCAATTGCAATTGTGCTTAAAGCAGAAGGTTACATTACAGAATTCTCTGTTGCTGGTGACACCAAGCCTGAATTAGAAGTTACTTTAAAGTATTTCGAAGGCAAAAAAGTTATCGATACTATTAAACGAGTTAGCCGTCCAGGTCTACGTATCTATAAAGGTACAAACGATCTTCCGAAGGTTATGGCTGGTTTAGGTATCGCAATCATTTCCACTTCACATGGTGTTATGACTGACCGTGCTGCGCGTAAAGCAAGCATTGGCGGTGAAATCATCTGTTACGTATCATAAGGAAGGTAGTCTATGTCTCGTATAGCTAAGGCACCGATTACTGTTCCTTCTGGCGTTGAAGTTAAAGTAAATGGTCAAGAAGTTGCTGTTAAAGGCAACAAAGGCGAATTAGTTCGCACTCTTAATGATGCTGTTGTTGTTAAGCTTGAAGATGGTGTGATTACATTCGCACCAGTGGAAGGCGTAAAAAACGCTTGGGCACAAGCAGGTACTGCTCGTGCTAACGTTAACAACATGGTTGTAGGTGTAACTGAAGGCTTTAAGAAGACACTTCTTCTTCAAGGCGTTGGTTACCGTACACAAGTTAAAGGCCAAGATGTAAACCTAACATTAGGTTTCTCTCATCCTGTTGTTTATAAATTGCCACAAGGTGTTTCTGCTACGGCGCCAAGCCAAACAGAAATTATTCTTGAAGGTGCTAATAAGCAACAAGTTGGTCAAGTAGCTGCAGAGATTCGTGCATTTCGTCCACCAGAGCCTTATAAAGGCAAGGGTGTTCGTTACGCTGATGAAAATGTGCGTCGTAAAGAAGCGAAGAAAAAGTAAGGTAAGACTATGGATAAGAAAGCATCTCGTCTTCGTCGTGCTACTCGCACACGTAAGAAATTACAAGATCTTGGTGCCACTCGTCTTGTGATCAACCGTACACCTCGCCATACTTACGCGCAGGTAATTACAGCTGACGCACAAGTCGTAGCAAGCGCTTCTACATTAGAAAAAGAAGTTCGTGCACAAGTGAGCAACGGTGGTAACAAGGAAGCAGCTCAACTAATTGGTAAATTAGTTGCAGAGCGTGCTATTGAAAAAGGGATTTCTAAAATCTCTTTTGACCGTAGCGGTTTCCAATATCACGGTCGTGTAGCGGCACTAGCTGAAGCAGCTCGTGAAGCTGGTCTACAGTTCTAATCAAAGGGTATAGATGATGTCAAAAGTAGAATCTCAAACCGGTGATCTGAACGAAAAGCTAATCGCAGTAAACCGAGTTTCAAAAGTAGTTAAAGGTGGTCGCATCTTTAGCTTTACCGCACTGACTGTAGTTGGTGATGGTAATGGTCGTGTTGGTTTTGGTTATGGTAAAGCACGTGAAGTTCCTGCAGCTATTCAAAAAGCTATGGAAAAAGCACGTCGCAATATCAGCGAAATCCAATTAAAAGGTAACACTCTGCAGCATCCTATCAAAGGCCGTCATTCTGGTTCTAAGGTATATATGCAACCAGCCTCTGAAGGTACTGGTATTATTGCAGGTGGTGCAATGCGCGCCGTATTAGAAGTTGTTGGTGTACAAAACGTACTCTCTAAAGCTTACGGCTCTACTAACCCAATTAACGTTGTTCGCGCTACGCTTGATGCACTAGAGAATATGAATTCTCCAGAGCAAATTGCGGCTAAGCGTGGCTTAAACGTTAGTGAATTACTGGGGTAATTAAGCATGGCTACTAAAACGATTAAAGTAACCCAAACCAAAAGTGCAATTGGCCGTTTACCAAAGCACCGTGCAACATTAACAGGCTTAGGTCTGCGTCGCATCGGTCATTCTGTTGAGTTAGAAGATACTCCTTCAGTTCGTGGTATGGTTAATAAAGTTTACTATATGGTTAAGGTTGAGGGGTAATTATGAAACTAAATACTCTATCTCCAGCAGCTGGTGCTAAGCACGCTGCTAAACGTGTAGGTCGTGGTATCGGCTCTGGACTTGGCAAAACTTGTGGCCGCGGTCATAAAGGTCAAAAGTCTCGCTCAGGCGGTACTGTACGTCCAGGTTTTGAAGGCGGTCAAATGCCATTAAAACAACGTTTACCAAAATTCGGTTTTACATCACGTAAATCTCTTGTTAGCTGTGAAGTTCGTCTGAGCGAAATAGCTAAAGTTGAGGGTGATGTGGTAACTATCGAAACGTTGAAACAGGCTGGTCTACTTGCGAACACTGTTAAGTTTTCAAAAGTAGTACTATCCGGTGAAATCACTCGTTCAGTTACAGTACAAGGCATTCGTGTTACGAAAGGCGCGCGTACTGCAATTGAAGCTGCGGGCGGAAAAATCGAGGAATAATAGGCAATGGCAAAGAAACCAGGATCAGATCCTAAAGCTGTACAAGGCAGTAATTTGAGCGAACTTAAAACACGACTTTGGTTTGTTTTAGGTGCTATTTTAGTGTTTCGTGCAGGTTCTTTTGTTCCAATTCCTGGTATTGACGCCGCTGTCCTGGCTGATCTGTTCCAACAGCAAAAGGGCACCATCATAGAAATGTTCAATATGTTCTCTGGTGGTGCACTTTCGCGTGCATCTATCTTTGCATTGGGTATTATGCCGTACATTTCGGCTTCAATTATTATCCAATTATTGACTGTTGTTCATCCTCCTTTAGCTGAGCTAAAAAAAGAGGGTGAGTCAGGTCGACGCAAGATAAATCAATACACGCGATATGGTACTTTGATACTGGGTACATTCCAAGCAATTGGTATTGCGACTGGTTTGCCTTCGATGATGCCAGGACTTGTGGAAAATGCAGGTCTTAGCTTTTACATCACGGCTGTTGTAAGTCTAGTAACAGGAACGATGTTCCTTATGTGGCTAGGTGAGCAAATTACTGAACGTGGTATCGGTAATGGTATTTCTATCATTATTTTTGTCGGTATTATTGCAGGATTGCCTCAAGCAATTGGGCAAACTGCTGAGCAAGCGCGTCAAGGTGAAATTCACCTTCTCGTGTTATTAGCACTAATCGTTATCGTTTTTGCGACAACCGCATTTGTTGTATTTGTTGAACGTGGTCAACGACGTATCGTTGTTAATTACGCAAAACGTCAACAAGGGCGTAAAGTGTTTGCTGCTCAGAGTACGCATCTTCCATTGAAATTAAATATGGCCGGTGTTATCCCTGCAATTTTTGCCTCGAGTGTTATCTTGTTTCCTGGTACAATCGCTCAATGGTTTGGTCAGACTGAAGGTTTAAGTTGGTTATCGGATGTTTCATTGGCTTTACAGCCAGGACAACCGTTGCATATGATGTTATATGCTGCAGCAATTATCTTCTTTTGCTTCTTTTATACTGCGCTTACGTTTAATCCACGTGAAACTGCAGATAATCTGAAGAAAAGCGGTGCCTTTATTCCAGGTATTCGTCCCGGAGAACAAACATCACGATACATTGATAAAGTGATGACACGCCTGACATTGGCAGGTGCGTTATATATTACTTTTATCTGTTTGATTCCCGAGTTTATGATGGTCGCAATGAATACGCAGTTCTACTTCGGTGGTACATCGTTATTAATTATTGTGGTGGTAATCATGGACTTTATGGCACAGGTACAGACGCATTTGATGTCTAATCAATATGATTCTGTCTTGAAAAAAGCTAACTTGAAGGACTACGGTAAATAAGCCGTACCAACAAGTTATACTAACTACGGAGTGTTGCAATGAAAGTTCGTGCATCCGTTAAAAAAATCTGTCGTAACTGCAAAGTTATCAAGCGCAAAGGTGTTGTGCGAGTTATCTGTGTAGAGCCAAAACATAAACAACGTCAAGGCTAAGATCGATTTTGGATCTCAATAGCTTAGGTAACTAATGTTATCTAAGCTTTGTTTTGTTTGATAAATCATCATTTGTAGAGTATCCTACCGGGCTTTTCGCAAATGAATCGTTAACTTTTAAGGAGTGCATAGTGGCCCGTATCGCTGGCATTAACGTTCCTGATCATAAGCACGCTGTAATTGCATTAACTGCAATTTTTGGTATTGGTAAAACTCGCGCACAGAAAATTTGTGTCTCTGCGGGTGTTGCTGAAGCTAGCAAGCTTAAAGATCTGGATGAAACACAAATCGAAGCTCTTCGTACAGAAGTAGCTACGTTCGCCGTTGAAGGTGATTTACGTCGTGAAGTTTCTATGAACATCAAACGTCTTATGGACCTTGGTTGTTATCGTGGACTTCGTCATCGTCGCAGCTTGCCTGTGCGTGGACAGCGTTCTAAAACGAATGCTCGTACTCGTAAAGGTCCGCGCAAAGCAATTCGCAAATAAGGGTAAGAGATAATGGCTAAGACTCCAACTCGTGCTCGTAAGCGCGTTAAAAAGCAAGTTGCAGATGGCATGGCGCATATTCATGCTTCTTTCAACAATACAATCGTAACTATTACAGACCGTCAAGGTAATGCGCTTTCTTGGGCAACTGCCGGTGGTTCTGGTTTCCGTGGTTCTCGTAAATCTACTCCGTTCGCTGCACAGGTTGCTGCTGAACGTGCTGCTGAAGCGGCTAAAGAGTACGGTCTTAAAAACGTTGAAGTTTTTGTCAACGGACCAGGACCTGGTCGTGAATCTTCGATTCGCGCACTAAACGCGGCGGGTTTCCGTGTAACTAATATTACTGATGTTACACCCATCCCACATAATGGTTGTCGTCCACCGAAGAAACGTCGCGTTTAATAGCGATATTCTTAGGTAACTGGAGAAAGAACAATGGCAAGATATTTAGGTCCTAAGCTAAAGCTTAGCCGTCGTGAAGGAACCGATCTTTTTTTAAAGTCAGGTGTCCGTGCGATTGAATCTAAGTGTAAGATTGATAATGCACCAGGTGTTCATGGTGCGCGTAAACCACGTCTTTCAGACTATGGTTTACAGCTACGTGAAAAGCAAAAAGTGCGTCGTATGTACGGTGTACTTGAAAAGCAATTTCGTAATTACTACAAAGAATCAGCTCGTTTACAAGGCAACACAGGTGAAAACCTTCTTCAACTTCTTGAAGGACGTTTAGACAATGTTGTTTACCGTATGGGATTTGGTGCGACTCGCGCTGAAGCTCGTCAACTAGTAAGTCACAAATCAATTCTAGTAAACGGTAAAGTGGTCAATATTCCATCTTTAAACGTTAAAGCAAGTGACGTTATCGCAATTCGTGAAAAAGCTAAAAAACAAGCACGTATTGGCGCTGCACTTGAAATCGCTGGTCAACGAGAAGTCCCTACATGGGTTTCTGTTGATACAACGAAAATGGAAGGCGTATTTACACGTCAACCTGAACGTTCAGATTTATCTGCTGAGATTAACGAACAGTTAATCATCGAGCTTTACTCCAAGTAAAGTTAACCGTTAAGAGAGGGCACAAATGCAGGGTTCTGTAATTGATTTTCTAAAACCAAGATTAGTTGATATCGAGCAAGTAAATGCAACTAGAGCAAAAGTGACTTTAGAACCACTAGAACGTGGTTTCGGTCATACTTTAGGTAATGCACTTCGTCGTATCTTGTTATCATCTATGCCGGGAACGGCGGTAACAGAAGTCGAAATAGATGGTGTACAACATGAGTACAGCACTAAAGAAGGCGTACAGGAAGATATCCTTGAGATTCTTCTTAATCTTAAAGGCCTAGCCGTTAAGCTTGAAGGTAAAAATGAAGTTCTAGTTAGTTTAACTAAATCTGGAGCGGGTCCTGTTACTGCAGGCGACATCATTCATGATGGTGATGTGGAGATAGTCAACCCAGAACATGTGATCTGTAATTTAACAGGCAATGCTGAAATTAGCATGCGTATTAAAATTGAATCAGGTCGCGGTTATGTTCCAGCTTCAACACGTATTCATAGTGAAGAAGATGAGCGTCCAATTGGTCGATTATTAGTCGATGCGACTTTCAGTCCTGTACAGCGTATCGCTTACAGTGTTGAATCTGCTCGTGTTGAACAACGTACCGATTTAGACAAGCTTGTTATCGATATGGAAACAGATGGAACACTTGATCCAGAAGAAGCAATTCGTCGTGCAGCTACTATTTTAGCTGAGCAATTAGACGCTTTTGTTGATTTACGTGATATAAGTGAGCCGGTTGAGAAAGAAGAAAAACCTGAGTTTGATCCAATTCTCTTACGCCCAGTAGATGACTTAGAATTAACTGTTCGTTCTGCTAATTGTTTGAAAGCAGAAACGATTCACTATATCGGTGACCTGGTACAAAGAACAGAAGTTGAGCTTCTTAAAACGCCTAATTTAGGTAAGAAGTCTCTTACTGAGATCAAAGATGTACTTGCATCACGTGGACTGTCTCTAGGCATGCGCTTAGAAAACTGGCCACCAGCAAGTCTAATCGAAGATTAATCAGTCGTCATCCGAATAACGAATAATAAGGATTAGGTTATGCGTCATCGTCACAGTGGACGTCAACTTAACCGAAACAGTAGCCATCGTCAGGCTATGTTTCGCAATATGGCAAGTTCAATTGTTAGTCATGAAATTATCAAGACTACTTTACCAAAAGCAAAAGAACTTCGTCGTGTGGTTGAGCCTTTAATTACACTAGCTAAAACGGATAGCGTTGCTAACCGTCGTTTAGTTTTTGCTCGCACCCGTGATAACGCGGTTGTAGCTAAACTGTTTAACGAATTGGGTCCACGTTACGAGTCTCGCCCTGGTGGTTATACTCGTATCATTAAATGTGGCTTCCGTACCGGTGATAAAGCTCCTATGGCTTACATCGAATTGGTAGACCGCCCTATAGTGGCATCTGAGGAAGAGTAACTCTTCTTTTGATATCATAATAAAAAAGCCGAATTAATATTCGGCTTTTTTATGTCTAAAATTTCGCTCCGAGTTTTGCGTCTTAAGCTTTCACCAACCCCATTAATTTAAGGTTCTATTTAGAGGCATGAAAAATGCTTAGCAGGAAGATATTGATTGCAGTAACTGGTTGTTCTAATTGCAAAATTAATAACGAAGCTAACCACTATTTTAACCAACATAAATGAATAGGAAACTATTAGGTTTAGTATTGCTTCCTTGTTTCCGGCTCTTAGCTATGGACTCGCAGCTCTTACCTATACTGCTTAAGTTTGTCCTCAACGGTTTCGCTAATAAGCTTCGCTAATTGTTCAAAGCAGATTTTTCGAACGCTGTTTTTACGTGATAACAAAGCAACTGCTCTTGACGGTACAGGTTTATTAAAGGGGATATATCGGACCCCAGCCTGATGACGGTTAACTGGGATAGCGAGTTGAGGCAATAAAGTAAGTCCATTATCCGCACTGATCATATGACGCAGTGTTTCTAAACTGGTTGCCTTAAAACTATGATCTTCAATGGCACCGGCTGTAAAGCAAAAACCCATTGCCTGATCGCGCAAGCAATGGCCATCTTCAAGCATTAAAAGGCGTTCACCATGCAGCTCATGCAAATCGATACTGCTTTTATCTGCCCATTGATGTGTTTCTGCGAGTGCGAGTTCAAGTGGCTCGTCATAAAGTGCAAATTTCTGAAATGATTCCATCTCTGGTAATACTGCGAGCATCAAGCAATCAAGCTCTCCATCTTCTAACTGTTTTAATAGTTTATGAGTTTGATTTTCATGCAGGTAAAGGTCTAACTCCGGGAAATGTTTTTTTATCGAGGGAATAATCACAGGTAATAGATAGGGGGCTACCGTCGGTATTAAGCCAATATGCAAGGAACCTTGCATTGGCTCTTTATAGCTTTTAGCAATCTCTTTTAATGACTTAGCTTCTAATAGAATTGTTTTTGCTTTGGCGACAATATCGAGTCCTGCTTCAGTGAATATAACTTTTCTGGATGAGCGTTCCATCAACTGAATATTCAGTTCATCTTCTAGTTTTCTGATTTGACCACTCAAAGTAGGCTGGCTAACAAAACACTTTTCTGCTGCTTTGCGAAAATGTTTTAACTCTTCAAGTGCGATTAAATACTCTAGATCTCTGAAATTCATGGGGGTAGCCTTGTACGGGAAGTAATAATTACAAATGTATAGCAATATCTGTATGAGCGATATCCAAAAATCAGATAATAATTGAATTATCTAAATAAATTTGCTTTATACTTCTCAACTTATTGGCAATTTTATATTTATTAGAAGGAACTTTCCATGCAATTGCACCAAACATTTTCTATTGCATTACTTACGATACTACTTTCTGCCTGCGGTGGCAGTTTAGACGGCTCGACAGATAATACAGATAATACAGATACTACAGATACTACAGATACCACTACGACACCTATTGTCGAGGAAGTCGCCGGTGATCCATCGTATTTTACTTATCTGGGTGCCACTCCAGAATGGATTTCAATTAAAGGAACTGGTGGGTTTGATCGTAAGGAAACGGCAAAAGTTACCTTTAAGCTAGTCGATGATAATGGCGAGGCAGTTGTTTCACAACCTGTGACTTTCGAGCTTTCGGGACCCGATGGCGCATCTCTAGCTATCGAATCTGATACAAGTGATTCGGCTGGTTTAGTGACTACGCTAATAAAAGCAGGTAGTGCCGCTGGCCCTGCAACGGTTAAAGTTAATGCTGTCAATGATCCGAGCATCTTTAATACTTCTACTGGTCTATATATTTCGACAGGTTACCCAGATCAAGATAGTTTTTCTATTGGCGTGAATAAATCGTCTGTTCCTGGTATAGATCATAATGATGCAACCATCGCAGTTACAGTTAATTTTGCTGATGCTGATGGCAATAATCCTATTCCGGATGGAACGGCGGTTTCATTTAGGGCAGAGAAAGGGCGAATTGAGGATTCAACAGGTAAAGTGGGTGCATGCACAACGTTAAGTAGCAAGTGTGTGATGACTTGGACCTCAATCGGTGATATGCCAGATGATGGTAAGGTGACTATTTTAGCCTATAGTTTAGGAGTTGAAAGTTTTGAGGACCTTCATCCATCTAATGGTATTTATGATGACGGAGAAACTTTTACGGATAACAGTGAGGTTTTCTTCGATATAAATTATGATGGTATTTATAATGATGGTGATGAGTGGTCTTTAGATGTAGAAGATGCATTAGGTCCTAAAGATCAAGCTTACACATATGGTGATAGTAAATATACTGGGATGCAATGTGAAGATAATGTTGCATATTGCGATCAGCGTTTTATTTATATTTATAAACAAATACAAATAACAGCAACCAGCGATGAACAAAAGTGCGTTTTCAAGAATAGCAGCGGTAGCATTATAACCGATGTAGATTTATCAGGAACAGCAAAGCAAGCAACAGTGACAGTTGAAGTTTCTGATATGAATAATAACACCCCTCCCACAGGGACTGTCATCAATGCAAGTTCAACTAATGGTACGATAAATGGGGATGCTTCATGGACCGTGCCTAATTCATATGGAGTTTACTCATTTGATGTTGAATTGACTGCCGACGATAGCTCTAGCACCGGAAATTTAGTGATCAAATCTCTAGCTCCTTCACCTTCTGTTCTCGAAACAAAATGTAGATTATCTATTAATGATTAATTTAAAGTAATGGAATCACGAAGGAGCTTCGGCTCCTTTTTTCTTATCTAAAATCCTTCAAAACCGCCTCAAAGAAAACACTGGCACGCCCCTTGCTTTACATATGATATGTAACAATTTTTTGGCGGGGATTATAATTATGATGCAGTTAATTCAACGAGTTAGAGAACAACAAGGGATTACTTTGACGATAGCGTGGATTTGCCTCGCCAGTGCGACCCTTTTGATAGTACCAGCCTCACTGTTGCAGCGTCCTGATACTGCAGCGTGGTCAATGACTTACATGCCTTATGTGTGGATTTTGGCACTATTGACCGGATCTTACTTAATCACCCGTTTAGTGACTTTTATCTTCAGCTATTGCTGTGGTGTGTTGGCAAAGCGTCAACTTTTAGCCTCACGTAATAAAATGATCCGCCAATTAGACTTTGAAGAGAAAGCCGTATTGCGTGAATTTATTATTCAGCGAAAAAATGTACTGTCACTGCCAATGAATGAACCTGCGGTGAGTAATTTATTACGTTCTGGTGTACTGGTACCTGCTTTTGAGACTCAGGAGATCAAAGGCAGTAGTCGGATTATCAAATTATCGATTGCGATTGATGCAAGAGAGCAATTAACGCATAAAGTATTAAGCCTGCCTGTCGGTAAATTAACCGAACAAGAAGCGATTATTTTAAAAGCCGCGCGACCTGACTATGCACGCTCAAATTACATTGCATTAAGAGATTAATTGCGGGCTTTTTTTTGCAGACAGGATCCTAGTGCTGCTTTTCTCTGGGATCCTACCCTGTAACCCGTTTGTCTGCTTTTTTGTCCCTCTTATTTTATGTATAATGACTCTTTAATTTACCCCCCCCCATTTTTTGTTGAGAGTTATTATGTCACCTGAACGCCTTGCCCGTATCACACAAATGCTAAATCAGCGCCAACCCGATCTTACTGTGTTTTTAGAGCAGGTGCAGAAACCGCATAACCTCGCTGCTATCGTGCGTACTGCCGATGCGGTCGGGGTAAGTGATGTGCATGCCACTTGGGAAAATAAAGCAAAACGTCTTTCTGGTAGCACCGCAACGGGTAGTCAGAATTGGGTTAATGTACATTCCTATGACAGCTTAACTGACGCGGTTCAGGCCTTGCGCGCTCAAGGTATGCAGGTTATTGCTACTAATCTATCAGAGACGGCAATTGATTTTCGTGAAGTGGATTATACCAAGCCAACCGCTATTATAATGGGGCAGGAAAAACATGGTATTAGCGCTGAAGCGCTAGCACTTGCAGATCAGGACGTGATTATTCCAATGGTTGGCATGTGTCAGTCTTTAAATGTGTCTGTTGCTTCGGCGCTTATATTGTACGAAGCACAGCGACAACGCCGACTCTCAGGTATGTATAATGGTGAATGCCGTTTACCTGACCATGAAACACAACGAATTTTGTTTGAAGGGGGGCATCCTATTTTTGCCAAGCTATGTAAACAAAAAAAGTTACCTTACCCGCCATTAGACGAGAAGGGGCAGATCAATGCCAGCGAAGAATGGTGGCTGGCTATCCGCACAGCTAAAAAAAGTGTTGCGCAATAAACCAGTTCAGGAGAATTGTCATTGAGTCTATTTCAGCAACGTTTATTAGCCGAAGGTGTGCGCACTGTTGAAGGTGATTATCCTACTTTAGATTCTCCATCTCTAGGAAAGGCTGGTGCAGAATTTGAGACATTACTGTTGCAACGTGCTCAGCACCTCGATGGACAACTGCAAATATCGGGTCTTTTTTCACATTTTAAAGCGCTCACTAAAAAACTATTTATCCTGCTATCTGTGCTTGTATTGCTGCTTGGTGCAAGCAGCGTACAGCAACTTTTCTTTAGCGAGCAGGGGACACAGATAAATTTTTTCTGGGCTTTTGTCCTGTTTTTTATTCCCAATCTGTTTGCACTCTTTTTTTGGCTGTTGCTATTTTTGCATCCGCGCCTATTAAGTGGCGGCTGGCTGGCTCGCCTGAGTCTATTTTTATTGAAAACAGTGGAGAAACGCTTAAATCCGCAATCAACACAGCATGCGCATTTCTGGGCACTCTATAGATGTTATTTTAAAATTAATTTATCAGGGGCGATCGGGCGTTATCAGCTTTCCTACATGACGCATTTACTGTGGTTAAGTTATTTTTGTGGAGCAACCCTAATGCTGGTTATTATGCTCGCAACCCATCAGGTCGATTTTATCTGGCAAACCAGTATTCTCTCGTTGAATGATTTTCAGGGCTTAACTCAGCTACTCGCTTATATTCCCGACCTGTTGGGGCTCGCGGTGCCGACCCCTGAACAGATACAGCAAAGCCATTTAGGTGCAGTGAGTGGACTTGTCGATGCGCAAAATAGTCGTCTGGTTTGGTCTAGTTTATTGATCAGTAGTTTACTCATATATGGCCTATTGCCACGTTTTCTGCTGTTATTATTAATGGAATTTTTGTTAACCAAAAAGAAAAGAAAATTTAGCTTAAATTTTAGCAATCCTTATTATGTGCAATTACGGCTGCAGCTAGTGCCTAATGTGACGTCTTTAGGCATTAGCGATCCCGATAGCAGTCAAAAAAACGCATTTGCTCCGGGTCGATACTCAGCAATTGCAGGCGCACAACTGCCATCCTCTTTTTATCCCGTGGCGATTGAATTGTCAGCAGCACAATTGATAGAATGCACAAAGCATGTTACGCAATATGCACCCGACAATATAAAATATTTAAAACATATCTGTGATTTCCAAAGCCAGCAATTTTTATTAAATGAGCTTTTAACTATTGAGTCGCAAGCAATTGTTTTATACGTCAGTTTATCGCGTGTACCCGATAGAGGTTTACTCGCGTTCATTAACTCATTAACTCAAGTAACTGCCCAACCATTTTATCTACTACTGATGGATAATGGCCAGATGCAAGCTGCACAGGCAAGTCAGCGACACAGTGATTGGTATACACTGGCTGCACAGGCTAACATTATGTTAGAAAATGTTATCCAGTTTAAAAGTAATCAATATCCGGAGGGGAGATGAATAAAAATAGTTTGTCTGTAGCGGTTGTTGGTCACGCGAATGCAGGAAAAACATCCTTAATGCGTACCTTATTACGTGATACCGAGTTTGGTGATGTAGCCGATCAAGCGGGCACTACGCGTCATGTTGAAGGCAGTGCTTTAGTCATCGACGAGAGCAACAGTCTGGCTTTATTTGATACCCCGGGACTCGAAGATTCTATCCGTCTGCAGCATATTTTAAGTCGTTATTTTACCGATAAATCGGTAGATGGTATTGAGCGATTGCACTATTTTTTAGCGCATATTGCTGATTATCCCGAGTTTGAACAAGAAGCCAAAGTTTTGCGCGCTTTGCTAAGCAGCGATCTTATTTTTTATGTGATTGATTTGCGAGAACCTGTTTTGGGTAAATATCGGGATGAGCTGCAAATTCTCAGTTATGCTGCAAAGCCGATTATTCCGGTGCTTAACTTTACGGCGCAAGGTGGTGATAATTTGGCGCAGTGGAAAGCGCAATTGGCACGCCTAAATTTTCATGCTTTAGTCAGTTTTGATAATGTTCATTTTAATTTTTCAGATGAGATAAAAATTTACCAAAAAATGCAAACTTTGCTGGCCGATAAAGAAAGTTTACTGCAAAAATTTATAGTGCAGCGCCAGTGCCAGTGGGAGGAACGTTTTCATGCGGCCAGCGAGATAGTGGCCAACCTATTTATTGAATCTGCTTGTGTACGTTTTAAAACAGCCAATACCGATCAGGAAGTTGAGCAAACAACGCTGAAGCTCCAGCAAGTGGTGCGTAAAGCGGAAAACCGAGCCGTCCGCCAACTGCTAAAACTCTACCAATTTCGCAAAGAGGATTTAGCAAACAGTCAATTACCCGTTGAGCAGGATGGCTGGCAACTGGATCTTTTTTCAGTTGATAATCTACAAGAATTTGGCATTAAGTTAACCAGCGATATTGCTAAAGGGGCGGGACTGGGTGTCGCCATCGATTTGGTGACTGCCGGAATGACCTTAGGGGCCGCGGCCTTCACCGGTGGCGTGGCGGGCGCTTTATGGGGGGTTAAAAAACGCTATTACGAAGAGATAGAAGCTAAAATAA
Source organism: Psychromonas antarctica (assembly GCF_022267535.1). Taxonomy (GTDB): domain Bacteria; phylum Pseudomonadota; class Gammaproteobacteria; order Enterobacterales; family Psychromonadaceae; genus Psychromonas; species Psychromonas antarctica. The sequence continues at coordinate 21,163 of NZ_JAHNZV010000006.1, read as the reverse complement.
AAGGCTGTCGTTATATCGCTTTAAATGATGTGACGCTACAAGTACTGTGGTTAAGGCAGTTAAAATTGTTAGATCTGTTTCAAAAAAGAGGCCATGCCAGTTTCGATAAAATTGATTATCAGGTGAGCAACTCTGGACACCTACTGCCTAAAAACTGGTCTAAATGGTTACGGCAACTACGCAGCCATCCAAACTGGTCTTCATTGAATAAAAATATGCGTGAGGCTGAAGACAGCAAACGGCAGTTATTTGCCGATAAAATAAGTTCAGAAATAGTTAATGGGTTAACTAAATTATAACCAATCAGTTAATGAAATACCCAACCCTATGGTATTGGTATATTCATTATATTCAATCAAGCTATTGCCATAACCCGCGAACAGTTGAAAATAACCACGCACTTTTCCATGTATCGGGAAACTCCAATCGAATTCTATTGCGCCTTTGCTAAAACCGCTTTCTATGTTATTGCGGCTGATAAGGGTAAATATGTTGTTATCTGCTTTATAGATGGCTGTCACTTTACCGTGTCCATAATAATCCAATAAATCTGGGTTATCATCATCGCTTGTATTTTCTTCAAATCGATACCAAGGATTAATTGCCAGCGTCATATTGCCCTTTTCAAATATCAGGCTGCTTTCAATACGGTTCCAGCTGCGCGACAGTGGTTCCGCCCTTCCATTGGACTGATGGGTTAAATTCAGTGTTGCTAATTTAAAATCCCATCCATAAGCTAATGCTCTGTTTTGATGCCACATTGCGAAAACTTCTGGTTCATAATTTGTTTCACGAAATGGTGATGAATTATCGCCGTTGTATGCTTGCCAAAAAGAGACTTGGGTATAACCGAAATACAGAGAAAGAGGAAGATCGGCAATATCTGTTAGAATTGGCGCTTTAAAACTAAACTGGAATTTAACTTCTAACTGCTGTAATTGCTCTTCATCAATAACGTCTTTATAAGTACGTTCGGATTGAATATGACTATTATAGGTTAGGGGTAAAAGATAGTTGGGTTTATGAGGAGTGATAGAAAATAGAAGTTTTTGCGTCTTTTTTTCTTGCGCTATTCGTTGGTCAATAGCCGACTCTTCAGCTATGGTAGAGATGCTAAATAAAGAGATAATAAGTAAAAATAGTAAACGCATAGCCATCCTTGATAAATTATGTAAATAATTGGCTTAACTTCAAGCATAATATGTGCAAGTTGAAATTATGCGGTTCGCCCATTCTAACCGTCTCGAGGGTAAAATGAAATTAGAAAAAGTACCCTTGACGGTACTTAAAGGTGTCGGTATAAAAGCCGCTGAACGGTTGGAGAAGCTTGGCTTAAGCAGTGTTGCTGATCTGCTCTTTCATTTACCCTTGCATTATCAAGACAGAACGCGGCTTTATGCTATCTCTGATCTCAAAGACGGAATGCAGGTCAGCGTGCAAGGGCGAGTATTAAGTTGCGATCTGCAGTCGGGGAAAAGGCGCATCTTGAAATGTAAAATAAGTGATGGCAATGGCAGTGTGACACTTAATTTCTTTCATTTTAACGCCGCACAACAAAATAGCTTTGTTAAAGGCACTAGGATCACTTGCTTTGGTGAATTCAAACGTGGTTATCAAGGACTTGAGGTTACTCATCCCGATTATTCATTGCTTGGTCCCGTTGGCGGAAAACAAGTTGAAACGCGCTTAACCCCCATTTATCCGAGTACGGATGGATTGAAGCAAAACAGTTTGCGCAATCTGACAGAGCAAGCGTTAGTTTTACTGCAGCAAAATAAAATAGATGAACTAGTACCAACTGCACTTTTAAGTTATCCGATAAGTTTAAGCGACGCACTTTATTATATTCATCGCCCCCCCGCAGACGCCTGTATTGAGCAACTAGAGGCTAAAATCCACCCGGCGCAGCAACGGTTGATTATCGAGGAGTTATTAGCTCAACAGATCAGTATGTTAACGTTGCGCGCGGATGCCCAGCGACACCAGGCGATCACGATCAGTGGAAATGGTGATTTACAAAAACGACTGTTAGCTAGCTTGCCATTCTCACTGACCGCTGCACAACAAAGAGTGGCGCAGGAGATCCACTACGATCTACAACAGGCGTTGCCGATGATGCGACTCGTGCAGGGCGATGTGGGATCGGGTAAAACATTGGTGGCCGCATTGGCTGCCTTGCGTGTTATTGAAGCTGGCTATCAAGTTGCGTTAATGGCGCCTACCGAGCTATTAGCTGAACAGCACTTTATTAATTTTAGTGACTGGTTTACATCCTTAGATATCAAGGTCGGCATGCTTTCAGGGAAAATGCGTGTTAAAGAGAAACGCTCACAGTTAGAAAATATTAGTTTAGGTTTATCGCAAATGGTGGTTGGTACGCATGCGCTTTTTCAAGAGCATGTGGCTTTCAATAATTTGGCTCTGATTATTGTTGATGAGCAACACCGCTTTGGTGTTGAACAGCGTTTAGCATTGCGAGAGAAGGGGCTGGCCGGGGATTTTGCACCGCATCAGTTAACTATGACCGCGACACCCATTCCAAGAACATTGGCCATGACCGCCTATGCAGATCTTAATGTATCGGTGATTGATGAGCTGCCGCCGGGACGAACAGCAGTACAAACAATTGCACTGCCAGATTCGCGTCGAGAAGATATTATTCAACGCGTCTATCAAGCCTGTAAAAATGAAGGTCGACAGGCGTATTGGGTGTGTACCTTAATTGAAGAGTCTGAGGCGTTAGACTGTCAGGCCGCAGAAGACAGTGCTAATAATTTGCAGTTAACACTCCCAGATTTACGTATTGGTTTAGTACATGGGCGTATGAAAGCGATTGAAAAACAGTATGTAATGGACCACTTCAAAGCAGGGGAGTTAGATTTACTTGTTGCGACGACGGTGATTGAAGTGGGAGTGGATGTGCCTAACTCGAGTTTGATGATTATCGAAAATCCTGAGCGCCTCGGTTTAGCGCAACTGCATCAACTGCGTGGTCGGGTTGGACGCGGTAGTATCGCCAGCCACTGTGTTTTGCTTTATAAAAAACCACTTTCACAGAGCGCGCAGAGACGCTTGCATATTCTACGTGAAAGTAATGACGGTTTTTATATTGCAGAACAAGATCTGCTCATCCGCGGACCCGGCGAGGTGCTTGGCACTAAACAGACAGGTATCGCGGCATTTAAAATTGCGGATCTTATTCGTGACCAAGCCTTAATTCCTCAAACTCAGCAACTTGCAGTAAAAATAATGAACAGTTATCCGGAGCTGATTCCGCTACTTAATCAACGTTGGTTAGGGAATAAAGGGCAATATGTACATGCTTAGCTTAGTTTCCAAGACGGGATGCCTACAGTGTGCTATTAGGAAAAATAGATGAAACAATTTTTCATTATATCTACCTTATTACTCGCACTTTTTTTAGCCTCGCTAACATTGTTCTTTTGCACCTTTAATATCAATGATTACTCAGGGTGGATAGCGCAACAAATTGAAAAATCCACAGGCTATCAAATTAGTTTTGACGTAATTGAAAATAATCTTTGGCAAGATAGCAGCTTATCTATTTCAGGTTTATCCGCGGGGCGCGATCAACAGATACGATTCGATATACAGAAAATCAAGATAGAGATTGCAAGATTGGATCTTTGGAATCGCCACTTAGAACTTGGTTTAGTTGAACTGGCGGGCATTAATTTGCGTGTTAACCCGCTCTTTTTAGAGCATCCTGCCGTCGCGAAAAACAGCAGAGAAAAAAACATCGCTCAGATACAAGCCTTGCCTTGGGATAAATTATATATAAACAAATTACGCCTTTCTGATTTAAATGTCGCGGTAAGTGATGGGCAGCAAAGCTTGCTATTACAGCAGGCCATGCTCCGCTCTGATAATTTGTCTATTATCGATAACAAAAAACTGCTCGGCACCTTGTTTAAAGGAAATATGCACTTTGACTTTGCCAAATTGGCGATACAGTTAGCTGATTTGAGTGCATTAAGGGTTGATAATCTGTCATTATCTACTGAGCTGGATTTAGCTAAACTGCAGGGAACGCTGGCATTATCAGCCAAACATTTCGCATTTATAGGGCCAAACCAAGCTGGAATCAGTGCAGAGAACAGCTCAGTTGATCTGCAACTCGATAAAAATAAACTTACTTTAACATGTTTATTTAACAATATATTTTCTGGTGAGCTGGCGGTGCAAGCGGATGCGCGGTTATCTATTGCGCTTTTTCCTGCCCCTGATTTTTCTATAGAACGCTTGCAGGTCGAGTCGTTATTGCTTAAAAATATGAATGTAACCATTCCTGCTTTTATGGCTGCACCTGGGGATGATGTGGCTATTAAGAACAATGAAAAACAGAAACTGCCGATTAAAACGCTATTTTTGAAACAGCTCACGGTACAAAATTTAAATATCCTCAGTGAAGAAAGGCAGATTCCTTTAACCGTAAAAGGGCTAAACAGTCGTATTGATGATTTCTACCTGCTGCAAAATAATCAACGGGTTGGTTTATCTGAACAAGATAATCAAGCAGGCATGTTTATGTTGAAAGTTGATTATTTACAATGGGCTGATAGCGTTATAGAGGCGTTGCAAGTCTCAGGTAGCCTGACTGAAAATGATCAAGCCAAAGGGCTATTGGAGCTGCTTAAAAATGATTTTTAATAGGCTGTAAATAACTTTATGGGGATCATCTTGCGTGGATCTCGGATTGCTGCAGCCCCGTTTTATTAGCATCCATTTCTGCGCTTACTTGCCACATCCCCTAAAAATTATAAATAATATTATCTAACAACTTATTGTTCACAAGATGAAGCGCTATCATTTTATTACTGATATTATGTGATCTTGATCTTGCTGCACTCAATAACCACCATTAATTAGTCTCTGTTATGATTTTAGTGAATAAAAACTTTGAGTCGCACGAGTCTAGGAGTCGCCTATGCGTCTACAAACCACCCCGCTCAGTTTTTTACTGATTATTATTCTAGGTGCAATCGCTGCATTAACCCCCTTTGCTATTGATATGTACCTCCCTGCGATGCCCTCAATATCGAATGAGTTTTCAGTCTCTGCGGGTGATATTCAGTTTACGTTAACGGCTTATATGGCAGGTTTTGCAATCGGGCAGTTACTGCATGGGCCATTGGCTGATAGCTTCGGACGTAAGCCTGTCCTCTTAATAGGCATCCTGTTTTTTACTTTAGCTTCTGTTTTTAGTGCAATTTCACCGAATATTGAAATATTAACTTGGATGCGTGTCGCACAAGGATTTGCTGGCGCGGCTGCAGCTGTAGTGATTCAGGCGATTGTACGTGACATGTTTGAAAAAGAAGAGTTTGCACGTACCATGTCATTTATTGTACTGGTCATGACATTAGCGCCACTTATCGCACCATTGCTGGGGGGGTATATGACCATTTGGTTTGGTTGGCGCTCAATTTTTTGGTTAATTGCACTGATCGCGCTGGTGGTGATTGTTGCTATCTCTTTTAAGATTCCAGAAACACTACCCATTGATAAGCGCCATCCGTTTAGAGTGCATTCAGTGCTGCGCAATTATAGGTCATTGGTTGTGAGTGCGGATGCCATGCTGTTAATTTTAACCGGGGCACTCTCCTTTGCGGGCATGTTTGCATTTTTAACCGCTGCTTCATTTATCTTTGTTGAGTTACATAACGTTGCTATTGAACATGTCGGCTATCTGTTTGCCCTAAATGTTTTTGCAATGATGGTAATGACAGTCGTTAATGGCCGCCTAGTACGCGCTAAAGGCTCTCAATGGATGCTAAAACTAGGGTTAACCATTCAGCTTGTTGGTGCTATTTTACTGTTGTTAGGGCAAATTGCTAATTTAGGGCTTTGGGGGGTTGTATTACCGGTGATGTTATATGTCAGTGCAATATCAACGGTTGGCAGTAATTCGATGGCGATCTTATTAAATGACTACCCCTGGATTGCGGGTACAGCATCTTCACTTTCTGGCACGTTACGCTTTGGCTTAGCGGGCGTCGCTGGCGCGGTGATCTCATTTTTACCGGCAACATCAAGTTGGCCGATGGTCGTTGTTATCTGTTGCTGCGCAATTTTAGGATTTGCCTGTTTTTTACTAAGAAATGCCAAACAACAGAAGGGTGTAAGCCAGTAAAATAGAGAGATATAGCTTGGCGTTGTTAAGGAAGGCGTGATGGATTGTTATTGCGTAAAGAAAAGCCGCGCCATTAATTTTTCAATTAATGGCGCGCATCAGTAATGCAATAATAATGGCCCCGAGCAGGGCCACAGTAGTCGTAAAACTTTAAATGAGCAGTTAGTCCATGCTAAATTCTTTTAATTTACGAGTGAGTGTATTTCTTCCCCAACCGAGTAGTTTTGCGGCTTCCTGCTTTTTTCCTTGAGTGAAGGTGAGTGCAGCTTGCAGCATTATTTTTTCAAACTCTGGCAACGCATTAGCAAGAAGATTCTCTTCACCGCGCTTTAACTCAGCTAAGGTCCATAACTTTAAGTTTCGCTGCCATAGTGGACTTTCACCGTCACTTTTGTGCGTTTCTTGCGAACTCAATTCGGGTGGCAGATCTGAAATATGCACCTCTTGTCCACTCGCCATCACCGTTAACCAACGGCAAACATTTTCCAGTTGACGGACGTTCCCTGGCCAGGGTAGTTGGCTTAAATATTCTTTTGTTTCAGTTGTGAGCTGCTTACTATCGACATTTAGTTCTGCCGCGATATTATTTAAAAAATGCTGTGCCAATAAGCTGATATCTTCACGCCGCTCTTTTAATGCGGGTAGCTGTAAGCGAATAACATTAAGACGATGAAATAGATCTTCACGGAAATCACCACTGAGCACCTTTTTCTCGAGATTTTGATGGGTGGCTGCAATAATGCGCACATCCACTTTCATCCCCTGATGCCCACCAACGCGGTAGAACTGGCCATCGGCAAGTACGCGTAATAAACGGGTTTGCACATCAAGTGGCATATCACCTATCTCATCTAAAAACAGCGTGCCACCATCTGCTTGTTCGAAGCGACCTTGACGATTATGTGCGGCACCGGTAAACGCTCCTTTTTCATGACCAAACAGCTCAGCCTCAATCAACTCTCTGGGTATGGCGGCCATATTCAGTGCGATAAAGGTTTTCTCTTTGCGCGGGCTATGTTTATGCAGTGCATGGGCTACTAGCTCTTTACCTGTACCAGATTGACCATTAATTAAGACACTCATGCTGGAACGAGATAATCGCCCGATAACACGGAAAACTTCTTGCATTGCTGGGGCTTCACCGATAATTTCGGGCATTGATACAATTTTTTCAGCGGGTTTTTTCTTCTGCTTTAATTCTAAGCTGTGGCTGATAGCACGTTGAATTAATGCGGTGGCCTCGTGGATATCAAAAGGTTTAGGAAGATACTCAAATGCTCCGCTTTGGTAAGCATTAACTGCGCTGTCTAAATCGCTGTGCGCGGTCATTATAATAATAGGAATTAAAGGAAAACGTTCGTGAATTCGCTCCATTAAAGCGAGGCCATCAATACCCGGCATGCGGATATCGGAAATAATAACCTCGGGCTGTTCGATTTGCAGCTGCTGCCACAAACATTCACCATCAGAAAAACTGGCATATTCAATTTTTTCAGCTTTTAATGTTCGCTCTAAAACCCAACGAATCGCGTGGTCATCATCCACAATCCAAGCTGTTGCCATCTGTTATGTCCTTTTTAAACTGTTATTGTAAAATAGTGTTAGTGACGCGCTAGGAAGAATCCCACATCTTTACTTTATAGTATCATCGGTAAGTAGATAAGAAATTCAGTATTGCCTGTTGTACTGTGGCACTCGATGCGCCCATTATGTTGTTTAATTAACTCTTGTGCAATGGAAAGCCCTAAACCCGTGCCATCACTTCGGCCCGTCACCATCGGATAAAAGAGCGTATCTTTTAATTGTTCAGGGATTCCTGGACCATTATCAATAATTTTAATTTCAGCTGTCAGGCGTTGCGGTAAACCATTGATAGTTATTTGGTGCGCGGTACGTGTCTTTAATGTGATTTTAGAATGCTGCTTTGCACCTGAGCTGAGTGCTTGCACGGCATTCTGAATAATGTTTAAGAACGCTTGCTGTAGTTGATCGGGTTGCATTTCGAAGTCCGGAATACTGGGATCGTAATCAACTTTGATGTTAATAAAATCTGGTAGATCTAAACACACTAATTTGCGTACTTTTTCGAGTACTGAATGGATATTATGGGTCGCGCGCAAGCCGATCTTTTGTGGTCCCAATAAACGGTTAACCAATGCATTTAAGCGGTCTGCTTGTTCGATAATAATTTGTGTAAACTCTTTCAGCTCAGGATTACTAAGTTCACTTTCTAATAGTTGCGCCGCGCCGCGTAATCCCCCTAACGGATTCTTTATCTCATGGGCGAGTCCACGGACCAGATCTTGAGCTGCTTTTTGTTGATGCTCCTGATAATGAACTTGACTGAATTTACGCTGTTGTTCAATACAACGCATCTCAATAATGACGTAGTCAGTGTTAGCAAAATTGAGGTAAGTGGCACTTAATGCAATTAAAACAGGGTGGCCCTCAATACGCAGAGTCACTTCATTCTCAGTAAAAGAATTTCTATTAACAAAAATGTTTTGGATAGATGTTGGCTTGAAATGATAGTGTCTGGCGAGTTGCAGCAAGCTCTGCTGATAGAGACGCTGTTTACTTTGTGATAGTAATAACTCACTGGCGGGGTTAGCGTAAATCAGTTTAAAGTCAGCGCTAATAACCACAAAAGCTGTATTTGCCTCTTCAAGCAACGCCAGGGGTAGTTCATTATTGCCATTGAAAGATAACATTATTGAAGGTTGCCAACCGCAACACGTTGCAAATGCACTGTGACTATCTGCGTTTTAGTGAGTAGTGCCCCATCTTCATCGAGTAGTTGAACTTGCAGTTGGTGGGTGCCTCGATCAATATTCTGGGCGCTGATGGAAGGAGATATTTGTGGCTCTCCAAGGGCTTTTCCATCTAAAAATAGCTGCAGTTTTTGATTGTTTTTTTTCTCTGGCGTAGTGGATACCTGGATATTAATGGTTCCTGCATTACTACGCAGGGCGACATCATCTAGTGGCGACGTAATAGTCGCTTGGTATTCAATGGCTGTTTTTTGTAGTTGATCAAGCGCAGTAGGAGTGTCTTTCTTTGGTTTTGTCACTTGACTGTGCAATAATAAATTTTGATGACTGATACTGATCTCTTTTGCGCCAGGTGGAGCCGTGTCTGAAAAATAGCTTTTCCCCTGCTCATCAACCCAGTGATAAATTTTAGTGTCGGCTAGTGCTGTGGCAGAAGAAAAAATAAAGATCAGTGCGGATAAGCATAATGTAAAGCGTTTCATAATAAGATACCTCAAATACAAGAGTGGTAATTGTGGAGTAGGAATAGCACTCTGGCAATAAAAAACCCGCACCACTGTGGGTTTAATCACTGAATATTTAGATCGCTTAAAAAACCTTCAACCGGTCTGCTTTAACGTTGTAATTGTTCTTCGGTAGAAAATACAAAAGAGCCTATTAAAGAAGCTCTTTTGTATCAAAATAGTGAAAGGCCAGTCACACTTTGACCTTTAAATAAATTTATTTGATAAATAACATTTCGTGATACTTAGGTAGTGGCCATAGTTCATCTGCTACCATAGTTTCAAGTAGATCCGCATGTACACGTACCTCATCCATTAGACCGCGGATAACATCTGCACAGAAACGCATGTGCGCTTCAGTATCAGCAAAGTCATGTGTTGCAATTGCCTTACTAAGCGTGCCAACAGCAGCCATCATGGCATTACTTTCAGCCGCGATTGAAGTCGCAAGTGATGTCTCAAGTTCGATACCCAAATCTGCCATTGCAGTCGCGGTTAAACCAAGCTCAGATAAATAGCTAATCGCTGCAGGGTAAATTTTAGTGGTCGCTATATCAACCACTAATTTAGCTTCGACTTCAATCGCAAGAACATACTGTTCAGCGTAGACTTCATAGCGGCTTTCTAATTCAACTGGTGAGAATACGCCCGTTTTTTCAAAAAGTTCTACAATATAATCTTCACGTAAAGCAGGTAATGCATCCGCCGTTGTCGGTAGATTTTTCAATCCATGCTTTTCAACAGCTGCTTTATGCCATTCTTCGGAATAACCATCACCACCAAAGATAACATTGCCATGAAGTTCCATAAGCTCTTGTAATACAGTAATAACTGCAATATTTTGGTCTGCAGAATCGGCTAAAGCAGCTTCTAATTTTTCAGCAATCCAGTTTAATGAGTCAGCAAGCATGGTGTTCATTGCCACTAATGGACCTGAAACCGATTGTGATGAACCCACTGCGCGAAACTCAAAACGATTACCGGTGAATGCGAAAGGTGAAGTTCTGTTACGATCACCAGGATCACGTTCAAAATGAAGGATTTGTGATAAACCAAGATCCATCACACCTGCGGCAGCCGCTTCGGTTAATTTACCTGCTTTAATATCATTAAAGACAGCTTCTAGCTGTTCACCTAAGTACACAGAAAGGATTGCCGGTGGCGCTTCATTCGCACCTAAACGATGATCGTTAGAGGCGGTGGCAATAACGGCACGTAATAAGGGACCATATTTATGCACGCCACGAATAACGGCACCACAGAAGAGTAAGAAATTAAGATTGGCATGTGGAGTACTGCCTGGATCTAACAAGTTTCCTTGTGTACTGTTGCCCACTGACCAATTAACATGTTTACCTGAGCCGTTAATACCTGCAAATGGTTTCTCATGTAATAAACACAGAAAACCATGTTCTTTGGCTGTACTTTTCATCAGCGTCATCAGCAATTGCTGGTGATCTGCTGCAACGTTAGCGTTTTCATAATAAGGTGCGATTTCAAATTGACCTGGCGCCACCTCGTTATGATGCGTTTTAGCTGGAATGCCTAACTTATACAGTTTATTTTCAAAGTCTTGCATAAATACTTGCACACGCTCAGGAATTGCGCCGAAGTAATGATCATCAAATTGCTGTCCTTTTGCTGGTGGCGCACCAAATAAGGTTCTGCCTGCTAGTAATAGATCTGGGCGCGCATTAGCAAAGTTTTCATCAACTAAGAAATATTCTTGTTCCGCCCCACAGCTTGAATTAATCGGTGCGATATTAGTTTCACCCATCAATTTAAGGACTTTATTTCCGGCTTCATCCATGGCTGAAATTGAGCGTAAAAGTGGGATTTTTTTATCGAGAGCTTCACCCGTCCAAGACATAAATACGCTTGGGATCATTAAGGTTGAGCCATTAGCTGTATGCATAATATAAGCTGGGCTTGTAGGATCCCATGCAGTATAACCACGTGCAGCATTGGTCATGCGCAAACTACCATTCGGGAAAGATGATCCGTCTGGTTCGCCTTTAATTAATAAGCTACCGGTAAATTCGGTGATCGCACCACCATCAGAATTGGTGATGATAAAACCATCATGCTTTTCTGCGGTAATGTTAGTCATAGGATAAAAAATGTGTGAATAAAATTTAACACCTTTTCCAAGTGCCCAGTCTTTCATTGCAGCTGCAACAACATCAGCAGTTGCCGCGTCTAATGCGCCGCCAGTCTGAACCGTTTTCTTAATTGCTTTAAAAGCATTTTTTGATAACGCTTCTTCCATTTTTTGCAGGTTAAAAACGTCTTCGGCCCAAATTTTGCTCAATGGCTCAGGGGTACTGACCAATGTTGGTGCGCGATTAGTAATTTGCTCAATCGCTTGAAGACGGGTTTGGTTTCCACTCATGTAGGGCTCCTTCCTTATAAATTGTGGGCTTTATGATATCAGCCTAGTTATTTTTAAATTTAAAAATTGTTAATATCTGTAATTGTAGCAAGAATCAGACCAACTAACGCTCGAGTCGTATGCTTTGCTCCGTGTTATACAAGAAGAAGGTGTTTTTTGATTGTTGTAGCAGCGGGTTATTGAAGCATCGCTATTTAATTAATCGCTAGCCGTGTGAAACTGAGGATAACGCTTTCACCTCATTTTGGTGTTCCTCCATAGGGCGTTTTTTTGAGGGGGATTTATAAAAAAAAGGAACAATAAAATTGTTCCTTTTTTTGAATTTATCACGCTGAAAAGACGCAATAGCCTTTTATAAGGCTACGCTAATGCGTAGTCCTAAAGCGGCTGGAGATTATACGCTATAGTATAATTCAAACTCTTTTGGATGTGTGGCACGAGAAACAGCCTCACATTCGCCTATTTTAAGCTTGATATAGGCATCAATTGCGTCATTAGAAAATACGCCGCCAGCCGTTAAAAAGTCACGATCTGCATCCAGTGCAGCAAGTGCCTCTTCAAAAGAAACTGCAACTTGTGGTATTGCATCCGCTTCTTCTTTCGGTAGGTCGTAAAGATCTTTATCAAGTGACTCGCCAGGGTGGATCTTGTTTTTGATACCATCAAGGCCAGCCATCAGCATCGCTGAAAAACCTAAGTATGGGTTCATTGTCGGATCTGGGAAACGCACTTCAATACGTGCGGCTTTTGCAGATGGCACGACTGGGATACGGATTGATGCGCTACGGTTTCCGGCAGAGTAAGCGAGCATAACCGGTGCTTCGAAATGGGGTACTAATCGCTTGTACGAGTTAGTTGACGCATTGGTAAACGCATTCAGTGCTTTCGCATGCTTGATAATACCGCCAATATAGTAAAGCGCCATTTCAGACAGACCGCCGTACTGGTCGCCAGAGAAGAGGTTAACGCCATCTTTACCTAGAGACTGGTGACAGTGGTTGCCTGAGCCATTATCGCCGATAATAGGTTTTGGCATAAAGGTAGCTGTTTGCCCATAGGCATGAGCAACATTATGGACAACATATTTGTAGATTTGTAGTTCGTCGGCTTTTTTAACCATGGTATTAAAGCGGCAAGCGATTTCATTCTGACCCGCTGTTGCAACTTCGTGGTGATGTGCTTCAACAACAAGCCCCATCTCTTCCATAATTAAACACATCGCGCTGCGGATATTTTGCGCTGAATCGACAGGTGCGACTGGGAAATAACCGCCTTTAATGCCAGGACGGTGACCTGTATTGCCTTCTTCGTATGATGTGCCTGAATTCCATGCCGCTTCTTTTGCATCAATTGAGAAGAATGCACCTTGCATCGTATTACCGTATTTGACGTCGTCAAATAGGAAAAACTCTGGTTCAGGACCAAATAAAACTGTGTCAGCGATGCCCGTTGAACGCATATATGCTTCAGCACGTTTAGCAACAGAGCGAGGATCTCTATCGTACCCTAACATGGTTTTTGGCTCGAGTACGTCACAGCGTAGGTTAAGCGTTAAATCATCTGTGAATGGATCAATTACAGCTGTTTCAGGAACAGGCATCAGAACCATATCTGAATCTTGAATTCCTTTCCATCCGGCGATTGATGAACCATCGAACATTTTACCATCTTCGAAAAAGTCTTCCGTAATTTGGTGAAATGGAACTGATACGTGCTGCTCTTTACCATGGGTATCAGTAAAGCGTAAATCAACGAATTTAACATCTTGCTCTTTAATTAGATCAAGAACATCTTGTGCTGTTTGTACTGACATGTTGAGAACCTCAATTGGCGTTAAATATGAGGGATAACCATAGCAAAAATATTTTATAACTCAAGCGCGTTAGTGAGATAGTAATAAGAATTTGTTGTTAATCATTTTTTAAAACGAGTAAAAAACGCAACAAGCGCACCAACTTGGTGCTTTAGTGCCTCTTGTTGGTGCTGTTGTCATTTTTTCTGATCGGTGAACAGTTAAAATAGCGATTAATTGCCTGATAAGTTAATTGTGACGTAGTTAAAACTTTCTATTTTTTTTATTCTGGTTACAATGTGCGCGTTATACCAATTAGATAAATGTAACGCAGAGATCTCTCTCTCGTTTTATTTATTTAATTGGTATTTTTAAATTAATTGTTACTTTGAGGCTCATCATGTCGTTAGAAAAATTAAGAAATATTGCCATTATTGCCCACGTCGACCACGGTAAAACAACGCTAGTTGATAAACTTTTACAGCAATCAGGTACATTAGATTCCCGTGGTGGTTCTGAAGAGCGCGTAATGGACTCTAACGATTTAGAGAAAGAACGTGGCATTACTATCCTGGCTAAAAACACCGCAATTGTTTGGCATGACTACCATATCAATATCGTAGACACACCGGGACACGCCGATTTTGGTGGTGAAGTAGAACGTATTTTATCTATGGTAGACAGTGTTTGTCTTATTGTTGATGCTGTTGATGGCCCTATGCCACAAACACGCTTCGTAACGCAAAAAGCATTTGCTCACGGCCTTAAGCCGATTGTTGTTATCAATAAAGTCGACAAACCAGGTGCTCGACCTGAGTGGGTAATGGATCAAGTGTTTGATCTTTTTGATAATTTAGGTGCGACGGATGAGCAGTTAGATTTCCAAGTCGTTTACGCATCAGCGCTAAATGGCTGGGCAAGTAATGATATGGAAAAAACTACTGAGAATATGGAAGATTTATTCCAAACTATTGTAGACAGTGTTGCACCGCCTGAAGCGGATCGCGATGGTGATTTCCAAATGCAAATCTCTCAGCTAGATTATAACTCCTATGTTGGTGTTATCGGTGTCGGCCGTATTACGCGTGGTAATGTAAAAGTTAACCAACAAGTCACCATTATTGGTGCTGACGGTAAAAAACGTAACGGTAAAGTCGGTCAGGTACTCGGTTACCTAGGTCTTGAACGTAATGACATTGAGATTGCTGAAGCGGGTGATATTGTTGCCATCAGTGGTTTAGGCGAACTTAAAATATCGGATACTGTGTGTGCGCAAAACAATGTTGAGGCTTTACCGCCACTAAGCGTTGATGAGCCAACTGTTACCATGACTTTCCAAGTAAACAATTCTCCATTCTGTGGTAAAGAGGGTAAATTTGTTACTTCTCGTAATATCCTTGAGCGCTTACAAAAAGAGTTAGTACATAACGTTGCGCTTAGAGTTGAAGAAACTGTCGATCCTGATAAATTTAAAGTATCTGGTCGTGGTGAATTACATTTAGGTATCTTGATTGAGAATATGCGTCGCGAAGGTTTCGAACTGGCTGTTTCTCGTCCAGAAGTGATCGAACGAATGATTGATGGTCAATTACATGAGCCAATGGAAACATTAACGGTTGATGTTGAAGAGCAAAATCAAGGTTCAGTAATGGAGCAGTTAGGCATCCGTAAAGCGGAACTAACTAACATGACGCCAGATGGTAAAGGCCGTGTGCGTTTAGACTTTATTATTCCAAGTCGTGGTTTGATCGGTTTCCAAACTGAGTTTATGACATTAACGTCTGGATCTGGTCTGCTATACCACTCATTTGATCATTACGGCCCACATAAAGGCGGTACTATTGGTCAACGTCAAAATGGTGTAATGGTTTGTAACCAAACAGGTAAAGCTGTTACTTACTCGTTATTCTTCTTGCAAGAACGTGGTCGTTTATTCCTTGGTCATGCGACAGAAGTATATGAAGGTCAAATCATCGGTATTCATAACCGTTCTAATGATTTAACGGTTAACTGTATTCGTGGTAAACAGCTAACTAACGTGCGTTCATCAGGTACAGATGAAGCGCAAACACTTTCACCAGAAATAATTTTGACACTTGAGCAGGCGCTTGAATTTATCGATATTGATGAATTAGTGGAAGTCACGCCAAAAAGCATTCGTATTCGTAAGAAATTACTTACTGAAAACGAACGTAAACGTGCGGCTCGTCCAGCTAAAGCTTAATGCGTTAGTAATAACGTATAAGTAAGGTCTTACTTCGGTAAGGCCTTTTTTTTTATCTGTAATTTCGTCATATAGTATAGAATAGAGAGAGAATCACTTTTCGACTTAGGATAAACAAGATGCAATTGAGTAAGCAATTAGTTTTAGACAAAAGTAAGACGGCATACTTATACTTAATTTTTTTGTGGCAACGTAGTCGGCAAGATAATATTAAGGTACCAGCAGGTCATCTTGCCTACGTTACTCTTTTATCTATCGTGCCGTGTTTAGCGGTTGTCTTTTATATGTTATCTGCTTTCCCGATGTTTTCTGAACTCAATAAAATTATCGAAGATCTTATCTATAATAACTTCGTGCCGACTTCGAGTGGTGCAATTAAAGTACATATGAGCGGTTTTATTGAAAATACTAAAAAAATGAGCATGATGGGGATCGCTTCATTAATCGTTATCGCCTTATTGCTGATATCCTCTATTGATCAAACCATTAACCGTATTTGGCGCTGCACTCATAAGCGTTCGCTGGTGCAAGCTTTTACCATTTATTGGACTATTTTGAGCCTAGGGCCAATTATTATTGGTAGTAGTATCGCTTTGAGCTCTTACCTCTTTACCAGTTTCCACGAGGTCGGTTTCCTTTCATTGGGGCAGAAATTACTCAGCTTGATGCCATTTATTTTTAGCTGGCTTGCTTTCGCCGGTGTGTATACTTTAGTGCCGCATCAGCGTGTAAGATTTCGTTATGCATTAATTGGTGGCTTGATAGCCGCTATACTATTTAATTTTGCAACCGATCTTTTCCGTTTATATATTACCCATTTTCCTTCTCAACAGATAATTTATGGTGCATTGGCGGTGATTCCAATTCTTTTTATCTGGACCTATTTTAGCTGGTTAATTGTATTAATTGGTGCTGAAGTGACTTCTACACTGGAAGAGTTTCTACACCCAAAGGACGATGATCAAGGTGTGGATATATGATTGCGTTAATTCAGCGAGTTAGTTATGCAAAAGTGGTAGTGGCAGGCGTCACTGTCGGTCAAATTGAAGGCGGTTTGTTAGTTTTGTTAGGGATTGAAAAAGGGGATGAAGATAAAAAATGCAAGCGTCTTGCACAGCGTGTTTTAGCTTACCGAATTTTTGCCGACAGTGAGGATAAAATGAATCTTAATGTGCAGCAGGCGGGTTGTAGCTTATTGGTTGTTTCGCAATTTACGCTAGCTGCTGAAACAAATAAAGGTAATCGGCCGGGATTTTCTAATGGTGCAGAACCAGCTGAAGCAAATCGACTTTATGAGCTGTTTAATGAAAATTGCCGTACCACAGGTATTGCTGTTGAAACGGGGATTTTTGCAGCGGATATGCAGGTCAGTTCAACCAATGATGGGCCGGTAACATTTTGGTTGCAGGTTTAATATTTAATAAACTTCACCTGACTTTTAGTACGTATATTTTCTTGGGTTATTGATAAAAGTCGTTGAATGTATTCACTTTATGTTTATAGTTGATCACCTCATTTTTAATGTGACATCCGTATAATATCAAGTCAATTAATTAGCGGGTCAAACTTGCCCAATCACGGCAAGATCATTATAAATTTTGATGCCTGCGAAAGAAAGTCTACTTGGTGGTAAGCAAAAAATCGTTATATTTTCTCCGGATGTTAGTGATTTTCGTGTTGCTAAACCAAGTCATACTGATATGGCAATATCTATTGCGTTAGAGACTTCTTGTAGGTAGATATAAATTACAAAAAGAGTTGGGCGTAGCTGAGTCAAAAGGAAAATCAGCAAATGAATGACCCGCGAGAGCTCACTATACTGTTACCGAGAAGATAACGAATGCAAGTTTATCTTCATCTTTCACTAAATGCCACGCACACAAAAGTAAGAAAGATACGTTTGTCCTGCGCATTGTGATTTTAAAGCAACTGTGTCTGTAAATTTAAAGCTATATCAACGACCCACGCTCCCTTTTGCAAAAACAATTCATTGAAAAACAGATAATAAAGCCGATGATTTTTGCGACTAACCGCTCGTTTTAATTGATTTGTTTTTATTTTTAAAAAATATGCCGCTTAAAAATTGCACAACAAAAAAATTACTCTACCATTCCAAATCAGTGTAAATGAGATTAATTCTAATGAATAGATCAGTAATAAATCTTGATTGGCATTGAAAACAGAAAGCGACTTATTAAAACAGTTATTTTTTAAATCGCTTTCAATCTAATTGCTCTGTTGTTATCTCGAATTTTATTAATAATTATTAAAAATAAAAATCTTGTTTAGTAAAATTTTTTGCTAAAAACGACATTGCTTATTATACCTAACTCACTTAAAAATATGGATATTGGGCTCTGCGTGAATGCAGGAACAAGACATAATCTTTTTATGAATTGCGAAAGACCCTATTGGCAGTGGCTAGGTATGCCTAAACTGTAAAGAAAAAGGATTTCTTAACAATGAAAAAAGTAATTTTTATAGGTTTAATGACGCTCTCATTAACAACACAGGCCAGTTGGTATTTCCGGGGGACCGCAAATGATTGGCAGGCCACTGCAATGGAAACTACTGATAATATTAATTTTTGTACGCAGCAAAGCTTTGCTAATCTATCACCGCGTTTCAAAATTGACCATTACGCGGATTGGAGTGAAAATTACCCCTCTGTCGATGTCACTGTTGAGGGAAATACGACTTATGATATCTGTTTCAATGAAAGCAGCAAGCAGATAACCAAGACAATCGTTAATGGTGTCGATAATACGGCCCCAATCGCGACGGCATCCATTACCGCTGGCACTTATAATAGTAGTCAACAAATCACTTTGAACGTAACTGATAATCAAGATGACGCGCCATTATTGTACTGTACAACTGATGGTTCTATGCCAACCATAATATCGCCAATCTGTAACTCACAAATATTTAACGCGACAGATATTAATGGAGCTGGGGTCGATTTAGCAATTAAAGCGCTTGCAGTAGATGTATCGGGTAATAGTGCCATTTATGACTTTGATTATACGATTGCAGTAACTCAAGAAACTTGGTATTTCCGTGGTACCTCGAATAATTGGATTGCGACTGCAATGGACTCGACGGATAATCTTAATTTTTGTACGCAGCAGAGTTTTGCCAATGTGAATCCGCGTTTTAAAATTGATCATTACGCCGATTGGACGGAAAACTACCCCGCAGCAGATGTGACTGTAACGGGTGATGCAACCTATGATATCTGTTTTAATGCCACTACTAAGCAAATTACCAAAACAGAAGTCGGTGGTGTTGATAAGACCGCTCCTGTCGTCAGTGCATCCCCTTCAGCTGGTAGTTATAATAGTAATCAACAAATTTCCTTAAGTGTCTCTGATAATCAGGATAATGCGCCATTATTGTATTGCACAACGGATGGCTCAACACCAACAACGCTATCTTCTGCTTGTAATTCACAAACATTTTCTGCGCTAGATATTAATGAATCTGGTTTTGATTTAACACTTAAAGTACTGGCACTCGATGCTTCGGGTAATAATGCTATTTATAGTTTTAATTACAGTATTGGTGTACAGAGCGTTAGTAATGATTTCCGCGGAGAAAACGTTTATTTTATTATGACTGACCGTTTTGCCGATGGTGATACCAGCAATAATAATATCTGGGGTGATGAATATTTACCTAATGGTGCTGCAGATAAGTACAACACCAATACCAGTAAAACGGGGCCCTTATCTTATTACCATGGTGGGGACTTTAAAGGCATCATGGATAACCTTGATTACATTCAAGGTATGGGATTTACCGCCATTTGGATAACACCCGTGGTTAAGCAACCAGAAGGACGTCGTTTTAATGCTAACGATCCTTATGAAGCGTCTGCTTTTCATGGCTACTGGGGCTATGATTTTGACCAAATAGACCCGCATCTACATTCATCGGGTAAAGATAATGATGGTTGGAATGATTTCGATGCATTGGTGGAAGCGTTGCATGCACGTGGTATGAAATTAATGCTCGATATTGTGGTTAATCATGGGCAACCGGGCTCTTCTGTTGTCGGTTCAAAAAGTAAATGGGCAGATCGCGCGCTAGAAATTATTATGGATGGTCAAACGTGGAACTGGGAAACGAATGATCCCTATATGGATGGCGCTCTAAATGGTTTCTTTAGTTATGCCAGTACGGGTAACACTTGGCTTATTGATCTGCTTGATTTTAATGAGCATGGCGATAACGATCAAAATGCCACTAAACATCTTATAAATGTTTACGAACGTTTTATTGACCATGGTGTTGATGCGTTCCGTATTGATACTGTGTCTTATATGAGCGCGGCTTTTTGGGAACGATTTACACTGGCGATGGACGAGCATGCACGTAGTTTAGGCAATGATAATTTCTATATGTGCGGCGAAGCTTGGACAGGGGATCGCGCCTCTGCTGTTGATCTTATTTATAATGGCGAGGGTAAAAAATTCCATATGTTAGATCTTCATGGATCGTCTATGGATTTCCCTGGATGGATGGGGAAAGCCTTTAAAGGTGAAGCGGGTTTTGATGATGAGAATGGTTATGCACGTATCGCTGGTGTAAATGGTGATGCGTCGGGTATCTATGATCCGACTTATCTCTCTACATTTGTTGATAATCATGATGTTACTCGTGCCAATGGTATCCTTAATGAGGCTCAATATATGAACAATTTAAACTTTGTTTATCTATTTAGAGGATTACCTATTGTCTTTTACGGAACAGAGGTACTTTATTCTAGCTGGCCACATTATATCACCACCACTGAAAAAGAGGATGTCGTCGCGCGCTGGATGTTAGGCTCGGAAGGTATCAGCTATGCAAAAAATAATCAGCCGACTATGTATAAACACTTAAAAATGCTTAACAGCCTACGCAGTTCATCTGAGGCGCTACAAAAAGGTCAGCAGACGGATCTGTTAATGGCAGGCGATCATGCTGTTATTAAACGTGATTTAGGTAGTGCTGTCGCTTATGTGGCGATGACGAAAGGGTCTGCTTTTAATTACACGTTTACTGGTTTAAGTAACGGTACTTACCGGTTAATTACACCTGATACTGCTAATTCAACTTATAATGAACAAAGTATTAATGTTGTAAATGGTAGCTACTCAGTAAGTGTTGCCAGTAATGCATTTGTGGTGTTAGATAAAAAATAAAAATACTTAATTAACCTGAGATCTGGATAAGAAACTGCATTTATTAAGCTGTCATTACACCCGATTCGCTTGTTGACAGCTTAATGCATGGCTTCTGTTTTTTTACGCAGTAAGCTACTATTCCTGCAATAATATTAA